>JAAXHI010000383.1:0-8764 GCA_012270875.1 Candidatus Poribacteria bacterium
ATTTTAGCCCACTGCAACTTACCCTTTCAGCGGTAACTCATAGTTTTCAGGATTGAGCTGCGAAGAATCTTGTTCGTTCATCAACCACCTCTTTGATAATGCGACGATTTATTCAACGAATGATTTTGCAAGAGTGGGTTGAAAAATCTTCTTCGCCCTGGGTACCCGCAATCAATTGTTAAAAATATACTGAATTTTCTGGAAAATGTCAAAATTTTTGGGTGGTTTTTCTTATAGGACGAGCACAAAAGCGCGACGTACACTAATGCACCGATGGTGAAGTTTCAAACCTCAGCAGAGTACATTCACGACGGCATCACCGACCTGTGAGGTTGTGGCTTGACCACCGAGGTCCGGTGGGAGCGTTTTGCCTTCTTCAACGACCTTTAGGACAGCTGCATCTATCGTTTCCGCTGCTTTTACCTCACCGATGAAGCGCAACATCATCGCACCAGAGATAATTGCCGCCAACGGATTCGCGATGTCCTGCCCTACAATATCCGGTGCACTCCCGTGAACCGGCTCAAACATTGATGGGAATCGACGTTGTGGATCGATATTGCCGCTCGGAGCCAATCCCATGCTTCCGGTGATAATCGCGCCGATGTCCGTAAGGATATCCCCAAACAGGTTACTGGCGACAACCACATCAAAGTCCTCTGGTTTCCGCACGAAATCCATACATGCTGCGTCCACAAGCAACGATTCCGTCTCTATGTCGGGATACTGTGCAGCCACGCGCTCGAAGGCTGTATCCCATACAATCATGCCGTAGCCTTGCGCGTTCGACTTGGTGACCGAAGTGACTTTGCGCTTCTTATCTCGTGCCCGAGCCTGCTCAAAGGCGTAAGTGATAATGCGCTCGCAGCCGTGGCGCGTAAATACGCCGACCTGTACGCCGACCTCTTCGGGAAACCCTTGGTACTGAAACCCACCGACGTTGGCATACTCACCTTCTGTGTTTTCCCTTATCACCACGAAATCAATATCCCAAGCCGCTTTGTCCTTGAGCGGTGTGTTAATACCGGGATAGAGGACACTCGGTCGTTCACAGACGTACTGATCGAATCTGCGTCGGATCGGCAGCAGAAGCCCATTGAGCGTAACGTGGTCTTGGATGTCGGGATGTCCAACTGCGCCGAGATAAATTTGGTCGAATTCCGCCAAGGTATCCAGAGCATCCGCTGGCATCATGCGTCCATGCTTGAAATAGTAATCTGAACCCCACGGAAACTCCACAAAGTCCCATTTGATGTCGTACCTATCGGCGATAGTGTTGAGGACCTTGAGACCTTCCTCCATCACTTCAACCCCGATTCCGTCTCCTCGAATCACAGCAATCTTGTATTCAGCCATATTTTTCCTTTGTTAGTGTTTAAATTATGCCTGTGCCGTGGTTTTTTGCGTAAGTCCTGGCGATGTTTCGATTTCTTTTCTCTTTTCAAGAGACCAACACTTTGCCATTCTTTTTAGTTCAGGTAAATGCTCAGACCAATCATGTAAAGTTGCTGGATCAAAATCAGCCCCATTCGGCCATACTAATGTATGAACTTCTGGATCGATCCGAACTTGGTTGAATAAAGTCGCATCACGGAGTGGACCAAACAATTCGCCTTCTAATGTGGGTCGAAAGTCTATCACTTGTTCCGTATCATCATCAAAACAGACGCGAAGTGTGTAAGGTGCTTGTATTTCAAAAAAAACCACACGATATATTGGATGGCTCATGCCGCCCTCCTTTATTGAAGAGGATCAATTCTTAATGGAATTCGACCCGATTGTAATCGTTCCCAATCTGCCAGCAATTCTCTCTGATGCAGCTCTGCCCAAGCCTCAACCAGCCGGTGCTGTCGTCTGGGAAGTTGACCAGCGATCAATTCAATCTCGTCAATGGCATAGACACCAACGTCCTCTTGATAATAAGCGTGGAAATGAGGCCGATGATGAGGTGCTTGAGGCTCTGCATACATTCGTATTATGATACCGAAAAATCGACAAATCTCAGGCATTCAAATCCCTTTTAGGCTTATTGCCCACATTTCCAAACGGGCTAACTGTGTGAGCACTATTTATGTACTTGATTCACTGTTTGAATAATATTTTAACCGAGTTCTGTTCATTATTCAAGCGATAAAATATTTACACACACGCGATTTTGTGCTATGCTTTAAAGCAAAACTGGAGATTGGAAAATCAGATCAACTTCTGACACTTAAGCAAAGGAAAAACCGATGCCAAACACGCAAGAAATTGGATGGAACGCTGTTAGTAAGACTGGAGCCGTTGCTGCCGGTGGGGCGAAGGCAGTCGCGGCAGGGATTGAGATCCTGGAATCAGGTGGAAATGCTGCAGATGCAGCAGCGGGAACGATCCTTGCACTCAATGTTACAGACCACGGTGCCTGTTCTATTGGGGGTGAAGTGCCGCTCCTTATCTTTGATGCCGAAAAGCTGGAAGTGAAATCGCTCTCCGGACAGGGACGCGCCCCGTTTTCGCAGGCTGCTATTGATTGGTATATGGAAAACGGTATCCCGAACGGCGATATTAAGATGGCACCTGTACCCTCGGTTGTGGATCTCTGCACGACCACGCTCAAACTGTATGGTACCATGACGTTTGCGGAGATCGTAGCACCCACACTCGCGCTGCTTGATGCTGGTGAAGCGGACTGGCATTCTGATTTGGCGGTCACGCTGCGTCGGATGGTTGAATCGGAACAGAAAACATCTGGGAGTCGTGAGGAAAAGATTCAAGCTGCCAGCGATCGGTTTTACGGACGGAACAATGCTGAGAGCGATATCGCCGATGCCTTGGAAGGTTTTTACATTGACAAAGGTGGGTTTCTCCGTAAAAGCGACCTCGCTGCACATGTCACGCTCGTTGAAGACCCTGTAACAGTGGACTACCGCGGCTATACGGTGTATAAGTGCGGGACTTGGACGCAAGGGCCTTACCTCTGTCAGGCGTTGCGCCTACTGGAAGGCTTCGATCTCAAGGCGATGGGGCAATCCTCAGTGGACTACGTACATGTCGTTACGGAAGCACTTAAACTGGCGATGGCGGATCGCGACGCTTACTACGGCGACCCAGAGTTTGTAGATGTCCCGTTATCCAAGTTACTCTCCGATGCCTATACTGAGATCCGTCAGCCGTTGATTGATATGGAAAAGGCATCACACGAAGCGAGACCCGGTGATGTGGATAACATGGTGCCGATAAAGGCAGACGGTGTATTTCGACCCGGTATCGGTGGAACAACGACCTGTGCAGTTGCTGATCAATGGGGTAACGTCGTCGCTGCGACACCGAGTGCTAACGTCTACCACGCAGGCGGTATGGTCGGTCCCACAGGTGTCAGTTACGGCAATCGTTTACGCAGCCTCAACACAACCCCCGGACATCCGAACTGTATCCAGCCCGGAAAGCGTCCAAGAATTACGCTTACCCCTACACTGGTGCTTAAGGACGGTGCGCCGATTTTAGCAATCAGCGTTGCAGGTGGCGATCTGCAAGACCAAGCGACGATGAATTTGCTTCTCAATTTCGTTGAGTTCGGCATGCTACCGGAAGAAGCTGTCACAGCACCGCGTTTCGCGACTGCACATCACGAGGACTCGTTCGATCCGAATCCGAACCGTATAGAGACATTCGGACAAGCGGGTTCGCTGACCATTAACGACAGTGTCGGTGAAAGTGTTAGGGAAGAGCTCGCCAGTCGCGGTCATCAGGTCAGGGCACATGGAGGTGCTATTGCTGCGCCTTCGATGCTTCATATTGACAAAGAGAGTGGGACGTTCTATGCTGCTGGGGACCCTGCTGCGGGGAGGCATGCGGCGGGTTTAGGATAAAAATGAGAGCGTAGCATCAACCTTCTGTCTGCTGCCAATTTTCAAAACGTTGCTGCAACGCTCTGAAAAACCTTAGGAAGGATCTATCATTCTGCTCTATATGCTGGAGATTCATGGCGTTGACGAAATCTGCCATATACTCAATACCGCCTAAGAGTGGAACCACGCCTGCATCCTGGATTGCTTGTAGCAGCAGACGCTTGTAACGATAGCGGTCGCATTTTCGATTCGGAACCGAGCAGCTGCCACCAAATACCTTCTTAAACGCCTCTGAATCGAGAAGCAGCCATCGCTCAATATGCGGTTTCGGGATCATACTGATAACGCGATCCGTCAAGCTGGAGATTGCTTGATGGATCTCTTTCTCCCGCTGTAAAAATCCTTTGCCGTTGCTATCTGTTCCTACGATGATGAGATCTGGTAAATCTTCATCGTTGTGTTGAAAATCCTGTCGATACTCTCCCAATTCCGTGATAACTTTCTCGTGCCCGCCGCGGACATTGGAAACTTTGATGTTGATTTCGATGTTGTACGTATTGGCAACCCGGTGAACCAGTGCCATGAGAAAATCCCCGTGGACTGTGTCCTCAACGAACAGACTGATATTACGCATCAAAGTCCCCCCGTAAGATCCGTTCAGAAGGAGATAACGCGCTTTCATCCTCCAGCACATCTTCAATATCCATCTTTTTCCATAACGGTCCGATATGCATCATATTGAATGGTTCAATTTCTGTATTCCCATTAACCTTACGACAAACATATAACGATTCGGGGGGAATGAGATCAGGCAGAAGAGATGAGTGTGTTGTGACGATACATTGGATATCTTCAAGAATCATGCGAGTTTCTAAAAGTCGAGCGACGCGTCGAATCCTACGCGGATGAACACCGTTCTCCGGTTCTTCAAAGCCTATCAACGCTGGTGGTTCTTTAGCACTAACGAGTGCCAAAAGCCCTAAAATCCGGAGTGTGCCTTCCGATAAGCCCCGTGCGGAAACCCGTTTTTCGCCTTCACGTAGTGCCAATTCCACCTCGCCTAAATTATTGACACCGACTTCAATACCCGTTACGGAAGGAATCATAGTTTGAAGGGATTTTTCGACAGATTCAAACTGCCGCGGGTTGAAACCTCGCAAAGTATTAAGAAAAGCCGCAAGGTCTTCCCCCATCAATCCGATATGGTGGACTTCCTTAACAGGATTTGGGAACCGCATGCGTTCACGCGGCTCAAAATAGAAGGTAAACCAACTCGCCAATTCCTGTCGCATCGCGACCAGATGCGGGTGGTGTGGCGGATAGTGTGCCATTGAAAGGATACTATAACTGAGGCCCTGCTCATAGTGGGTCGGATGCGCTTGCCCTTCCATCCGCAAATGCAGCTGATTATTGACCTGTTCCAAGAACGGCTTGCGCTTCTGATTCAACTCACCCTTGATATTAAGTGCGGCGAGATACTCGTCTGCTACACGCAAAATCCCCAACTTCGGGAGCATCTCAATCTCAATCCGATACCGAAGGTCTTTCGCACGCACGGTGGGTGGTGACCGTTTTGAAACAGATTCATCTCCATCGAGCGGTGTTCGCCGCGTCTCCTGAATCTGCCGGTTGACACTCTCAACGATTTTCGGAGAAAGCCGAACATCTACCTCTATGCTAAACGATACTGTTTCTTGTTCCAAGAGGCTCTTGATGCCTTCTTTTCCAAAAGTGAACGACTCCAGTGCGTGTCCTCGGTAAGGCGGGTCAAACGCTTCTTTCAGGGTCCGACTGGTGGCTACGCGCGATAGCAAATGTAAAGCATCAAGGAAATTGCTCTTTCCTGAAGCGTTGGGACCCACAAGCACAGCAAGGTGCTCAAAGTTTACCTCAAGATCCACGAGTGATTTATACCCTTGAATTTTGATTCGCTTCAGCATCGTAGCATACCTCCGTTCAATCAATATCCGAGACCCCGCAGATATTCTCGGTTTACAACAGCGGCCTCGGCTGCGGGACGCGGCGGATACGGGCGATCAAGTTCGACAGAGACCCATCCGTCATAACCGACCGCTTCAAGGCTCTCAAGTGCGGCTTTAACATCAAGTCCTAAGTTTCCGGCACCGAGTTCAGCAAAACGCGCCTTCTCACCGAAACGTTGCGTTCTATAATCCCACGTCTCAGGATCATCGGCGTGGCAGTCTTTGAGATGGACATGTCCAATCCGATTCCGCAGATTTTCGCTCTCAAAGACCTGCATCGGGTCGCTGCCTGCGGCGAGCATGTGACCTGTATCAAATAGCAGCCAGAGACTCGGTGCCACTGCCAAAAGACGTTCCGCATCATCAACTGTCTCAAGCATCGTGCCGAGATGGGCATGGTGGAAGCCTTTGATGTTGTGAGCGTCACAATACGCGAGGATGTCGTCTAAGGTCCGGGCGGCGTTCTCGAAATCGGCATCGCTCGGATCGGGACCACCCCATTCCGAACGCCTCAACGACGGCACTTCGGCAGCATTATTGCCGAGGGTAATGTTGAACCTAACCCTGTCAAGTCCGGGACCACCCGCATTGACGATATGGAGGCCGAGACTCCGTGCAAGCGTTGCCATCTCGACGAGTCCTTCTGCACCTTCAAAAGGAACGCTTTCCACGCCTTCCCAACCGGCATCGGCGACTTCGCGTAACACTTTTTCTCGATTCTCTTGCTGTTCGCCACCAAATTGAATGAGGTGGCAAGCGAATTTCAATTTGCTCATGAATATACTCCTTACTTATCCAACCGACAAATATAATTTCTTTCCAAGCACTTTTGCGTACTTCCCTAAAGTTGACAACCTAACATCTTCCGCATGGTTTTCCATTCTTGAGATAGCAAACTTCTTGGTATTCAATTTTTCTGCGACCTCTTCTTGGGTTAAGCCAGCCTCTTCACGAGCTTGTCGAAGGAGAACACCAATTTTGAACTCAAAATAACCAGTTTCGTAATCTTGAGCAAATTCAGCATCTGCGGCTTTACGTTTTTCGACGTACTGTTTTAAGTCACTCATCGAATTGTTATGCGCTGTGAAGTTTCCTAAGTGCAGGGTTTAAACGAAATCCTTCTTCTCGCCTTCGAGCCAAGTCTTGCCACGTGGCATCGCATTCAATGAATTGTCTCAAGACTTTCTTCGCTCCATGCCCAACTGGTGATCCGTGCCCAAAACACATCAGATCAAATTCAAAATGTAGCAGCATTCTGAGGGACAAGCGTGCTGTGTTGAGATCCACCAGATATTCAGGCGCGTTAAATCCCACTTTTCCATCCGGAATGCCGCTGTCCTTTCTGCCACCGCTGAGGAGATCGCCGATTATCAGGGCACCTTTGTGATTTTTTAAGTAGAAACAGACTTCCTCACGATGGCGGACATTCGGGACACGCACGACTTCAAGGATATCCCAAAGTATATCTCTGTCCGCGAACGTGGCATTAAAAGTAAATTCCACCGCATCTACCTGATTTTCATGGACTAAAACCTGGCAGTCCCATCTTCGCTTGAATTCTGTCAAACGCCTCTCGTGATAGGCACAGGTTAGCATTAGATGTGTCGGACCGCCAAGTTTATCAATCTGTTGAATCTCACTCTCGGACAGTGGAAGCGGATCTATCAATGCCCGGACACTGTTGCTCTCGTCCTGCGCTAAAAAACTATTCCAGTTATATGCCTGATTCCGTGACGCACCGTGAATTTCCGCCCAAGTAAATAAATTGGGAGTCAATTTAGTCAACATTTCTATCTTTTTTGAGCAGCCCCCAAGTCGTCGCTGCTTTATCCAACGGCGATACGCTCAAGACCTGCTCCATATCTTGCTGAATCTCCTCCTCAGTCAGGACACGGTTATAGATGACGAATTCATCAAGTTTCCCGCCATAGGGCCACGGACCATCGAGGCGATTGCCGAACCAGTGATCGTTTTGGGAAACAGGGATTTCGCCTTGCACCTTATAGGTGTTATCAAGTTTGCCGTTGATATAAAGGCGTAGCTCCTTATCAAACTCGTAAACTGCAGCGACGTGCGACCATTTATCGGTCAGAATATCGCTCTTCGCGCTGTTCCATGTGCGTCCGCCTGCGCCGGGGCATCCCATCCACACGGATGGCTTGCCTTGATGGATACTCAGGTAATATGTGTGCGGTCCTGCCTGCCCGCGGACATTGCGATAATCGCCGATACTCTCTGGGTATACCCATACCTCCATCGTCAAATTCTTGGTAATCGCGAGGCTATCAGACGCTGGAGCCGCGACGACACCTTTCTGAATCTGTTCATCAAACAACACACCCGCATTGATCTTCCCGTCTTTCTCCCATTTGGCGTTGGCTTCGAGTGTGCCGTGATTTCCCTTGCCGCTCAGGTCTTCGATCTCTTTTCCCTTCCCTTCATCAAACGAGTAGTAAAGTACCATCGCGTCGTCCTCAATCGCCTTGCTTACAAAGGGAGCTATGAAAATGAACGCCGCACTCAGAATATAAGTAACTGTTCGTTTCACTTTAAACCTCCATATTTACGGAGAATAAAAGAATTGAATATCCTACCTTCACGAGGCTCTAATCGCCGGTAATACTCCAATTTAAACGATTGCTGTAGGACTTCAAGAAGTGCCTCTACCTTCCAAAAAGAGAAGAATCGTTTTGGCTCATATCTATCCTGTTCCCAGATACCCTCAAAGTCTTGGTCTCCCCATAGACCGAGATACATTAAGCCGTTTTCATTGAGCCGTTCGGAGATTAAACGCAAAACTTGATCAATATCCCGCTTCGGTATATGCAGGAGGCAATTCATGGTATAGACTGCATCGAAACATTCGTTAATTTCGCCGAGATTGTAGCAATCCAAGACTTGCGCAGGGACTCCCTTTTCAGCAGTGAGTTTCACCATCGCTGGTGTATTGTCCAC
>JAAXHI010000383.1:8825-16602 GCA_012270875.1 Candidatus Poribacteria bacterium
CTTGAATGCGTCAGGAGAATGAGATGCTCTTTCATGGGCGTACTTTTCGTAGGTCTTAACGAGTGTGTCAGTGAACCGCATCATGTTGACAAACTCCAATATCGTATTCCAACTGACACTTCAACGATCAATAGGTAACGGAGCGTCAATATCGATTTTATAGATTTTTCGTCGTGCGACACACGGGATAGGCGGCACGATGTGCCGCACATTTGAGAGTTCCCAACAGACATAGTCAGGTGTCCACGCTACGCCTTGCGACTCGGCTGCTTCGCGCGTCCATTCGTAAATGCCTGTAATGTCAACGATTGCGCGTGCCAGTCCGTTGGGGTCTTCCTGTCCTTCCTCGGTCAAGTAAATTTCATTTTCCACAAGCACGAGGTCAAGAAATGGAACCTCTGGCGGCAGCCAACGTCGGATTTCGACGATCTTTTTCGCCTCAACAATGCGCTGCACGGATGGTGAAACTATGGACAGTGCGTTAACTATCAAAACTGACTTACTGCCAAGCGTCGTCTGGCGGGTAGATGTTGGAGCTTCCGCCGCCTGCGCCTTTAAAGTCGTTCTCGGCAAACCAATCTTTGACGGTATCGCGCCACTTAATGAAGTGTGGTGCCTTCAGATGTTCTTGGAACGCTGCCTCGTCTGTATAGACTTCATAAAGCCAAATTCGATTCGGATCGGCACCGTCCTGAATTATGTCAAATCTCAGACAACCGGGTTCATCCGCGACAGAGCCTTTCGCGTCGTCTATCATGGCTTCGATGAACGCCTCTCTATGACCTTCTTTAATCTGAATCGGGGCAATAATAACAAACATACTTTTTCCTCCTATGAATGATTTTCTTTCTGGTTTTGGTGTACTGACACCGAATGCACATTAATCTATCACAATTCGGGATAGATGTCAATCAAGTTCAAAGTTGAATCCAGGGCGATTCAATTTTAAGAAATTATTGGATTGGATGTCTTTTTTGCAGGATCCGGTGCGAAATGCTGCGATGGGCTGCGACAGGCTGCGAATTTTTCAGCGTTTTTTCATAATACATAACATAAATTAAGTATTAACACCTGCGAAAAGGACAACACCAAAAACGGACAATTGAATACCCCTGACACTAAAATGTTATGCCGATGCGACTGTTAATGCCTTTAGTTTGTCTTCATCCAACTCAACACCCAATCCCGGTCCTTCAGGTGGATAGAGGTGACTGGCTTCTGCTCGGATGCGCTCTTTCGCTGGTGATGCTGTATAAAGTACGGGTCCCATCGGATCGCAGGGTAAGGAGAGGTTCGGCATTGAAACACCGACGTGGATTTGCGCGGCTGTCCCAAGCGTCGATTCCTGATCCGTGCCAATCAGACATTCGATGCCAGCGGCTTCTGCCAACGCGAACAGACGGCGGATGTGGGTCGGACCGCCTGCGACACACGCTACATTGAAGACAGTACAAGCACCACTTTCGGCTGCTTCATACCCATATTGTAAACTACCGATGTGCAGACTCACAGGCAGATCCATACGTTTGGTGAACTCTGCACACACCTGTAGGTCTCGTGAGGGTTGTTCAAAATGGTAGGGCGCGTGATGACGCAGGACATCCGCATAACGCAGCGCGGTTTCCGAGTCGTTGAAGCGACCAGAGCAGTCGAGTTGTTTGAGTTTAATCTGCTCACCAAATCTGGACTTCATTTCGGTTAAGAACCTGTCATCTAAGGCACTGTCGCCGGATATATAATAACGGAAGAGATGATGTCCGAGATCTATCAAGCGTTGCAGATAGCCCGCGGTCTTTTCAAAGTCCTCTTTTACCTGCCATCCGAAGATTGGGTAGCAGCAATAGACGCTGTCTCGCATCTTGCCACCGAGCATTTGGTAAACGGGTACGCCTTGGAGTTTGCCGTTTAGGTCATAAAGCGCGAGGTCAATGGCAGAAGCGAGGTGTGGATTGCTAACCGTGCTACCGAAATTCTGTGTCCGTAGGAACTCGTTAATCTCCGTGATTCGGGTTGCATCACGTCCGACGAGTAAATCGTTGTAGCGTTTGGTTACTTCGCCTAAATCGTCAGCCTTGCTGTCCGAGGCTTCGCCTAACCCGACGGGACCGTCATCTACATGGATTTTGACGATAACATGCCCGGATATATGACCGTAATAACGCGGTGTCTCAATCTGGAATGTCTCAATCTTTGTGATTTTCATTTTGTCCCCCGGAGGTCAAGAGCGGCTTGGTAGTGTTTGGTTATCTGCCCCTCGTACCTCGTCTCAATAAGATTAACAACGCCTTCAAATCTACGCCAACTTGCCGCGCAGCAGCGGGTTGTCTTTCATAACCTCGCCATCGCGATTCCGCGTACCGGATGGCATGTAATGGATAGCCATTGCCCGACGGTCTCGGGGTGAGCGGTTCGGATTCGTTTGGTGGAGTGTCATGCAGTGATGGACCATCACACATCCGGCTTTAACGGGTACGGGTACAGCACGGTCTACATCGGCATTCACCTGCAATAATGCTGGTAATTTCCCTTTCTCTGACTCAGCACGTCCGTGTGATGCCAAGCCTTCCAGATAACTGCCGGGGATAACGTTCATACAACCGTTCTCCTCGTCGGCATCATCGAGTGCTAACCAGATGCTCACGAGATTCGGTGGGACGCACTGCCAATAGGCGTTGTCCTGATGCCAATAGACTTCGCCGCCGTGATGGGCGGGTTTGTAGAGTGCCTGATCGTGAAACAATTGGATATCGGATCCGATTAAACTCTCAACGATATCTAACATCGGTTCGTGGTAGAGTAATTTCCGATATTCTTCATCCAAACGCCACATCTCCATGATCTGCAACATCTCTTCTTCACGATCGGCATCTTCATCGCCTTCGGAGTCCCCGACGACTGCGAGGTTCCGCAACCCTTCGCCGATTGTGCCGCGTCTCTGTGAAAATTGGGCATCGTAATGTTCACGTAGCACGGTAAGATGTTCGTCATCAATGACGCGTCCGTCGATTTTAAGATAGCCTTTCTGTCTGAATTGTTCAACTTCTTGGGATGTAAGTTTCATAACACAGCTCCTTATAGTGGATTATAAAAATACCTGATTGTAGACCTTGATGGTTTCTTCAGTCAGATTCAGGTCTTTCTGCCCTCTAATAGATTCATCAAATTCACCCAAACATGCATGAAACAGCCCGATAGAAATCCAAATAACAAACAAAGTGGCAACATATCAAACATCATCCGCAAATCCCATTCCCTTTCGTTCAAAACCCGCCACACCTCGAAAGCCACCCACATGCCTCCACCGAAGTAGAAGGTGCCTCTTAAAAACCACCTCATGGACTTTATGGTGGACTTTATGGACTTTGCTCGAATTGATCGAATCAAGGGGCGTTCACGAACATTCGCCAATCTTTCTTTTTCAATTTCTTTTTCTTTTTCAAACCATCCGATGACACAGCCCGCCCCAAAGCCTGCTACCAACGAAATTGGCAAACTTTCGAGCACCGTTTTCAAATCCCATTCCCTTCCGTTCCACATAACCGCGAAAATCATCCACGTCACCCACATAGATATACCGGAAACGATGCCTATCGAAAGCGAATCTATTATGGACGTTGTTTGGATCAGGGGACGTTCAAGGACCTTCGCCAATCTCTCTTTTTCTTTCTCTATCCATCTATGGCGAAAAAACCGAACGGGGAAATACCACACCGGAAAAGTAATCGCCAATACGGCGAGACTAAAAACGTTCCATAGGCAAGGAATTATTTGATGACAGCTTGGACAAACAAAGCCAAACCAATGTCCAAAGGCATTTCCTTTTGTTGCCCACAAACGGCGGTCATTCAGCGTCTCACAGTGAGGGCAGGGAACGTAAGCGCGTTCCTCCGGCGGTTTATCACTCTCTTTATCAATCAAGGTGACTTTGGGCAGTCGTTGTCCGAAAATCAACTCGTTGACTATTAGGGCTGGGAACAATACCCAGAGTAAAGTAAAGGGGTGAGGCAGTGCCTGTACTTTGAATCTGTTTTTGTCGTATTGCATCGGGTTCATCTCCATGCCAAACGGTTGTTTATCTCAAGGGATTTTATACATTTCAGTCTACATCAGATTCTTCAAAAATCTTTTGATATGTCTGCGATGCTACATCATAAGCTTTGCGAGCGGCATCGCGTTCTTCCTCTCGGATGCGGTTCACTTTTTGGTTCCAGCAGACCTCCACAGCATCCAAACACCACTGCGCACTTCTGCGACTCGTCCGGATCGGCTTGCCGTCTACAATGACAAAAACCGGATTCGTATGAGACGATGGAAAGATACGGAGCGCGACCCAACTCGATCTATCAATAGATGCCTCAAATTGAACGGGTACGATTTCGCCGTCAGCGACGATTTCTTGCGTCTCAACCGCTTGACCGTTGACGATGAGTTCAACAGGTACCTTCTGGCTTTCTGCAATGCGCGCGCGTTCGATGTCCCAATACGGCTGCTGATCCAAAGAACGGTTCTTTATCTCAAGGTTAGGCGTTTCGCCAAGTCGTGCAGCGATACGAGCGGTAATGGTTACTGTGCCGGGTGCTTCCAAATCCAACTGGCTAAGCTCTCCAGTGAGTGTCTTTTCCCCAACGGGTACGCCACCGACGGTAAAGTCTAACAGATGACTCTTGCCATCTCCGACATAAGAACGACCATCTTTCAACCCATCCACCCATGCATCAAAATCAAGGGCACCAGAAGGCATTTTCACATATATGCGTCCTAATCCAACACGCTCACCGTAAATACAAGGGAAATCCGTCTCGCCACTAATCCGCGTCCGGAAACCACAATTCAGTGTGTGATACCAGATATTCAGTTCCCAAACAGCAGGCGTGTCTACTGTAGAAATGAAATCAACAGCGTCATGAACGACATCCACGATATATTCATTTGCACCGATACCATCAAAAGGTGGCATATTGTAATTAGGGAGTTCGTCGCCATCCACTTTCAAACCCCAACCGCTGTGGCTGAAACCTGTTACCGCGCCTTGTTCTTTCGCCCACTGAAGCACAGGTAAATCCCAACTCGGCCACTCCTCAATGCGTTCAACACCCTTGTAGTCATCCTCAGTCAATCCTAATAACGAGAGATGTCCAGCGTGCGAGGAAGGGAAACCAGAGACCTCCACATCATAGCGCATCACGTAATCATCGGTTGAGAGTTCGTGAACTTTGCCATCAAAAAACTGCTTCTGAAAATACCAGCAGGGTCCCCACGAGAGCACACACCCAACATTGAGGTCCTCACCGAGAATGTGGCGCATCATGTCCTCTGGTGTAACGCCTTCCGTGGGACTTTCGTAGTGCGCACAACCCGCAGCGTGTACATGATGGTCACCAGAACGCCAACCTTCCGTTGCGACATGGATCCATCTTTCGAGATGAAAGGTCTCTTGATGCGTCTCAGCATTCGGCACGGTAACGGCTTGGGTTTTTACTTTATATTCCGGTCCCCGCGTGTATTCGACAGTGTAGTTGCCCGGCGGTAGGAGCACCGATTCGCCACTGTGCCGATAGATTTGGTTATGAAAGAAGAAATCGGGTGCAAGTCTCCGGCCACGCGAGGGATACACTCGGTTCAATGCGTCGCGAATGATAAAACCTGCTGTTGTCGGCTCTCCATCAAAATCCAATACCTCTAAGGCTACCTTTACCGCTGGTACACAATCGAATAGAATCGGCACTTCACTGCGGAATCCGATGTCTTGTGTTCCTTGACCGACATTGAAACCGAGCATTGCCTCTCGGCTCCCTGCATCGCGGCTGTAGAGTTGGATGATACGATACTCCAATTCCAATCCGGACAGACTTGCCTTCAAAGGTGGATTCGCATAGACTTCAATATCCAGAAACCGATGCGGAATATCGCTTTTGGGGACAGTCATTTCGGGATCGGGACTTCCAGTGGAACGCTTGTAGAGTGGGGCAGCATTCTGACTTTCTGCTGCTAACGGTGCCGTCACGCCAGCCTCGTTGTGAACCTTTACCAAGAAGGTGCGCCAACCCTGTTGCATCAGTTCTTTCTTTACGGGACCTTCTTTAACCTTCACACGGCTCTCAGGATTGATATTGACACCCGCCACACAGTGCGGATCAAGGATTTTTTGAATATCAGCAACGGCTTGTTTATGGTCTACGGACACCAACGCCTTCTTGATTGCTGAGAGGTCGTCTTCAGATAGGGGTGAACCGAGATAATCCAGTGCCTCAATGAGTCGTTCGGTCGCTGACGCTAAAGGCTGAAATTCTACTTCAGCAACCAGAGGCAGTTCATCAGTGAAACCCAAGGAAATGAAAACTGAGAGTAACATCCAACCGATAAGCAGGCAACGCAATTGGCTGCGAATGCCGATCATAGTCTTATAGCGATGATTTATCAACTGTCGCACGATATATTCCTCCTAACGGCTTGAAAACGGATAGCAATTTGGGGGACGATTCGTATTGATTAACAATTGTATCACAAATTTAGGACATGTCAATCGGAAAAGATTCATATTTTTCTTGACGTGTTTCACGAAATTGGTTATTCTTTTTGCGAGTGAACAGTTGATCGAATGCGGCAGGAAGCCCGTAAAAATTGTCCAAAGTTTAGTAAAACAGGAGATCAACGATGACTAAACCAAGCACTCCCAAAGTGTCTGAAGAACTTTCGGAATTCTTCAATGAGAAACTTGACGAGATTTGTGATAGGATAGAGGATGTGGAAAATTCTAATAATATCGTTATAGAACTTAACGTTAGTTTTTCAGGTGTTGGAAAAGAAAAGTATAGTTGGAAAAGGAAACACGCTACTCGCTCTATTTTTAACCGACGCAAGTAAGGATAGGGAGGTTACTCATGAAAACGTATCGTGCCGCTGTTATCGGTTGTAGTCGGATGGGTGCATTTATTGATAACGAAGTCCCCGATTATGAAGCGATCAAATTACCTTATTCCCACGCTGCCGGCTTTTTTGCGGAAGAACGAACTGATCTTATCGCATGTGCGGATCTGCGTCCAGAAGTCATGGAACATTTTGGGAACCGATACAATGTCCCAAAAGCGAATCAATATACCGATTATCGTGAGATGCTCGAAAAAGAGCAGCCCGATATTGTCAGTGTTGCCACGCAGCCGGAGCATCGCGCAGAAATTGTTGTTTACGCAGCAGAACACGGTGTGAAAGCCATCTATGCCGAAAAGGCGATGGCAGCTTCGATGGACGAAGCCGCAGCAATGGTAGCCGCAGTAGAAGCAAACAACGTCGCCTTTAATCTTGGCACAAACCGCCGGTGGCATACAGGTTTCGACAAGATGAAAGAGATTATCGACAGTGGAGACATTGGTAAACTCCGCACCTTGATTATCTATTCAAACGCTACACTTTTCAACTCAGCCAGCCATCACTTGGATTTAATTTTACGTTTGAATAGCGACGCGCCTGCGAGTTGGGTCACAGGTTATCTCCCACAAGGCGATTCAGTTTTTGATGGGGATGAACTGCGAGCGGATCCGTCTGGCGGCGGAACAATCCAGTTTGAAAATGGTGTGACGGCACATGCACTGCTAACGCCACGCGGCAGTGAATGGGAGGCAATTTGTGATGGCGGAACCGTTACGTGCTGGAATAACGGTTGGCAGTGGCATCTCCGTAGACAGCAAGATGTACCGGGGTGGCGGACGTGTCAGGTGCCGGAAACCTTCCCTGAATTTGAAAACACCAGTAGCACAGCAAACTTGGTTAAAGACCTTGT
>JAAXHI010000383.1:16713-33193 GCA_012270875.1 Candidatus Poribacteria bacterium
CGGCGAATAGCGTCTAACGCTTCAGCACTCAAAACGTCTGCTCGGTAGAGATTCCGATATTCCTCAGAGACACTCTGACCGAATATCATCAGATCGTCCGTGTTAATTGTCACTGGCACACCGTTATCAAACAAGACACGAATTGGGTGTGAGGCGAGATCCGACACGCCGTCTAACATCACATTGCTTGTTGGACATACGTTCAACTGAATTTGATGCTCGGAAAGCCACTGCATGACTTCAACCGATTCTGCGGCACCGATGCCGTGCTGAACCTCGTCCAAGTCAAGGACTTCAATTGTCCGCCGGACCTCTTCTGCACCTCCGAACTCGCCGACGTGTGCCTTGAGTTTCATCCGTGCTGCACGTGCCGCTGCGTACAACGGTTGGACAGCTTCAGGCGGACATGCTTCTTGATGGCTATACAGATCAATCGACTGAAATAATCCTAATTCAACCGCTTCGTGCGCCAATTTTACCCATTTTGGATCGTCAGCACACTCCCTCGCGAAACCGAGTTCAGGCCGCAAATCAACCTTTTCTCTATACTGTTCAACTAACGCTTCGATAAACGAACGAAGTTCAGTCAATCCATCTGGATAAAACTTAAGCAACCGGATGTCGAAACTCATTTCAAGTATAACGACACCATCTTGGACTGCATCATCTACTGCCGACACTGCGATGAACTCGAAACCTTGGCGGTGGTCTAAGTGCGGTGCTAAGACGGTATTTATGTATTCCATCATCCCTCCAAGTCCTTTCATTTTCAGCGGTGGTTTGCTTAGAGAGAATCCGAGCCACTGCTCTGTGTTCTTTCGGCGTGTACTTAAGAACGAGTGGCAGTGAACATCAGTTTTGGGGGCTGCTTTTATAG
Organism: Candidatus Poribacteria bacterium; assembly: GCA_012270875.1. Classification (GTDB taxonomy): domain Bacteria; phylum Poribacteria; class WGA-4E; order WGA-4E; family WGA-3G; genus WGA-3G. The sequence goes on from JAAXHI010000383.1 coordinate 17,591, forward strand.
CGGTTAAATCGTCTGTGGAGAGTGCTTCAATGAAATCAATAGCCATTATTTATACGCGCCAGCCACAGCACACGGCGTGTGTCTGCTACCTTAAAGGTGCGCTATGTCTCCTCTCTTTGAATATGCGATGATACGCAAGTATTCGCCATACACACGACCTCTCGATACCTCGTGCTGATACCAATCCTCTTTAGATACCTCAACGCCATCATACGCAGCAAGATATGTAATAGGCGAAAGTATTTGAGAAGGGAAAAATTTCCGCAAGGTTCGCAGGCAGCGACCACTGTGGTGCGCCTTACACAAAAACGCGATACTCTCAGGAGAAATGTCGTGCTTTTCTAAAACATCAAGACTGAAGGCAACATCTTCAAGTGTATTTGTTGACTTGTCTTGAACAAGGATTACCTCTGATGGAACACCGCGTGCTATGAGTTCATCGCGCATGATGTGTGCTACAGGTTTGCCTGTTTCAGAATAGAGCCGTCCGCTTAAACCGGTGACCAGCACTTTAGGAAAGCGACCTTGCTGATAATCACGCGCCACAAATTCCAAGACCTCATTATCAAGAGTGGAAGTTCCAAAGATAAAAAGGAGATCGGCAGGTTGGGACTCAGGCGCGATAAATACGGTTTGGGTGATGTGTTCAATCTCCTCTGGTGACAGGTCTTCCACTACAACCTCTCTCGGAATAGGTTTATTCTTAAGGTCACTCATCTGTTAACTCAATCTTCCACTTTCTGAGCAACAACGGCGAAACTCACGTTGTAAGCCATTTCGTGTATCCAACTGCCGGGTGTGGCGTTAATATCTGGCTGCGTCCAAGCACGGTCCTCAACCCGCTCAATCCGAAAACCGTTGTCCACAAGTCCGTTGAATATATCGCCAAGGTAATGCCGAAAATCGAATGCGCCATCTGGATGCCTTGAAACGCGCGCAGTATACGGTTCGGTGATACGATAGTATTCACCGTCCCATTCCCAAAAATGATTGGCAGGATTGCCGAAATCTACGCGATACTGTCCTCCGGGTCGGATAATCCTTGATACGCCGCTATAGATTTCATGAACCGATGGCACCCAACTCATAGAAGGTCCCTGATAGATGAGGTCAAACGACGCATCTTCAATTGCGGACAAGTCTCGGATGTTGAGGTGAAGCGTTTCTACCTGATAGCCGTAATGTTTCGCAGCCGCTATGTCTCCGTCAAGTTGACCCTGTGTAAAGTCAATCACAGTCACACGTGCACCGAGCAGACCGAACACTGCCGACTGTTGTCCTCCACCTGCCGCGAGGCACAAGACCTCCTTATCCGCAACATCTCTGAGTAGATATGCGGGATAGATTTGATAAAGGTGATACGGAACAGGGTCAAGTTCGCCTTCAGCATACTTTAGAATATCATTTTTATCAAGGTCGAGCCACGGCACGGTAAAACCGTTCTTTCTTACGACTTCGGCTTCCCAATGTGCTTGATTGGCTATAGTAATTTCGTCATTCATTAAAACCCCCTAAATCCCCCTTATCAGGGGGACTTTCAGACAGAATGCGTAAGTCCTGCAAAATTTACACCATCACACTTTCTATCCACGCCTCGTCAATTTCGAGACCGAAACCGGGGGCACCTGAAGGAGCGACATAACCGTCTTTGATGACGGAGGTGCCCGGCAATTTGACCATCTCTTCAAGAGGCACACCGGGTGATGAAACGCCTTCAGAACGCTCACCCCACGTAATCGCGGGCATCGCAAACGCGAGATGCTGACCGTAAGGGTAATTCATGCCGCCGTGCGTAATCACGTTAATCCCATTCGCCTCTGCGATGTGGCAAATTTTTGCCGCCGATGTAATACCGCCGCACCACAAAATATCTGGCTGGAAGATGTCAACGAGTCGTCGTCCTGCTGCTGCCGCAAATACGGTTGGCAGATACCAGTGTTCGCCAGTCGCGAGCGTTTGCCAAGGGAGGCGTTGGCGCACCGTCTCGTAGCCGACAAAATCATCAGCGGGGATGTAATCTTCCATCCATTTCAACCCGTAAGGTTTCATGGTCTCACAGACGCGGACGGTATGTTCTATGTCAAACCCCGTCCAAGCATCTAACATTAAGTCAACCTTATCGCCAATCGCTTCCCGCGTTGTTGCTACCAGTTCTTCAAGTTTGCCTAAGCCTTCTTTTCCGTGTTCTGGCCCCCACGGTGTAAAGAGTTTCGTGGCTTTGAAGCCGAGTTCCATATACCATTCCTGATCGAAACCGGAGGCGTAGCAGAAGATTTTTTCTTTTTGGGGGCCGCCGAGGAGTTCGTAGACGGGTCTCTTCAGGATTTTGCCTTTGAGGTCCCAGAGTGCACAATCAACTGCGCTGATCGCGTAGCTCGTCAAGCCGGTCGCGCCGAAGGCGGTAGATGATCGCACCATCAAATCCCACAATTTTTCAGTTGCCATGCAATTTTCACCAACGAGCCGCGGGTCAAAATGATCGTTGATGATTCGGGTTACGGGACCCCCGTAAAGCGAGATACCGAAACCCCAAGTGCCGTCTTCTGCTGTTACAATGCATGCAGGTCGGCTCCATCCCGAACCGGAGACATGTTCGCCTCTTCTGTCGGCTGCGGCATAACGGGTAACGGGTCGGTTCATCGGAAACGTTCTGGCTCGACTCGGTGTGCGCGGCGTTGTTGTCGGTTTTGGGTTCAGTTCGATTTCTACGGCTTGGATTTCTTTAATGTTCATAGAGTTCCTTTCTATACTGGATGAAGTTGCAGATACAGCAACTCTACTGATTATGGTGGCTTGACGAACCCAAACGGCCATAACCCTGAAAATGTTCAAGTTTAATAGGTTTTAGATCTTCAACAGATATATCTGTAGCGAATTTTTTAAGAAAATCACACACATTTTCTGCTGTGATCTCAGTTGTTTGATTTATTAGAGCACCTCTACATCGAATAAGCGAGAACGATAGTTGAACTCGCGTTTGAATGAAGGCAAACCTTACGAAGTTTAACCGTTTCCGTCCATCAATTAGAGTTCAGCAGACTTGATGTTTCCAAAGATTCGCTCTAACACCCCTCGCACTTCCTGATGTTTTTCGTCCGCATGCGAGACAGCAGGCGTTCTGAGCCGATGGTTCGGATAAAGTCCATGAATGTGAAGTGCCGATTTGATGCTGGGTAGCCACTCCAACTTCGTTGCAGTCTTGAGCCAAGGTTCCTCATAACGGAACACAATCTCCTTAGCGTTATCGTTGTGCCCTGTGGTCAGGGCATTATAGAATTCCAGCGCAATGTCCGGTCGGAACGGAGCAACAGTGCAGAGATATGCCGTTGAGCCGATCGGGTAGCCGAACATGAAATTGCGCATCTGTCCACCACTGACCACCGTAAAATTCTCGTCAGTGGTTGCGCGAATGATGTCATAGTAGGCGTAGAATGGGTGTCCATCGTTCTTGATGCCGACTACCTCTGGACGTTTTGCTAACTCGGCAACGATGTCCACAGGATACGGGTCTTGCCATGCACCCCAAACCAACAAAGGCATCGGCGCGGCATCCTGAACGCTATCAAAGTAGCCAACAATAACCTCGCGCTTCACGCCTAAACCGGGATGAATCTGGAGCTTGACAGCGTCTACGCCTGCAGCGTCGCAGTGTTTCAGAAACTCCCGGCACTGTCCAGGGTACCACCATCCGGTTGAAGCGATAAAAAGTGAGCGGCCTGATATTTCTTCTGCCAGTTCTGCTGTCAACTGCCAGATTTCTTTATCTGTCAGGCTACAGAATTCGCTACTGCCATACGTGAGCAGGATCACTGGAATGTTCTGCTCACACAACCAGTTGATGTATTTTCGCATCGCACCAACATCCAGCGAGTCGTCATCGCCGAAACAGGTGTTCACCGGTACGACGGGACCTTTCAGACGTTCCCCTACGCGAATTACTCGCTCCATAAAAATTTCCTTCTTACTTTCGGGTTTTACTATAGTTTTAAGAAATTCTTGGGTTTCGCGCCGTTTTTCGCAAATCCGGTGCGGTTAGGAATGCAGATCGCATTTGGGTGAGTACACCGCAAAACCGCACCATAGGTGTCAATTTTAAAAAAGAATTATGTGCCGAATACTCCAGGCCGGTAGATGCGGTTTCCTAACCGCATCGGATCCTACGCAAAACCTTCAGCTGCAGTGTTTGTTGAACAGGGTTTCCGCTAAACAAGAAACCGAGAATCCGGTTCGGATAAGTCCGGTTCGGTTAGGGGATTTAGTCTGGGAATAGACTAAATCCATTCCTTGTATTACATTCCGAACCTACCGGGCCTGGAGAAAGGTGCTAAATTGACACCTATGGTACACCGCAAAACCGCACCTACTGGGCCTGGTGGCTGAAAAATTTGAGAAAAAAATGGAAAACTAAATAGCCCTGACGAGGTAAGTAATTTTTCTTGCGCTAAACCATTTTTTACTGTATGATAAGGCTTATGAAAACCTATTTGTTTTCTTCAGACGATACTTGTTAAAGTATAGCATCTTTGGCTGTTTTTCTCTATCAAAAATGGCGTTTCTAATTCTCGCGGCTGAAAGCGCGGGATGTAAATATGGAGGAAAGACGTGAAATATAGAGTGAGCATTATTATGGTTTTAGCCGTTGCTGTGAGCCTTTGGTCTATAGGCGCGTTTGCAGCGGATCTTACGGAAGGACTCGTCGGTTACTGGCCCCTTGATGGCAATGGCAACGACGAATCCGGTAATGGAAACGATGCCAAATTGGAAAAGGGAACGAAATGGTCTGACGACGGTTGGGTGAACGGTGCGGTTGATTTTGATGGTGGTGGCGGACACGTCGTTGTCAACGATGCGTTTGAATTAACAACGACCGCAATCACGGTGATTGCCCGGATCAACGGTTGGAAAACGATAGATTGGTCGGGAATTGTCGTAGGTCGAAGCGATCCAGCATCGTGGTGGATGGGTGTCGCAGCGAACAATACCCTAACCTACGTATGGAACAACAACTCCGCCCTGACGTGGAACTGGCAAGGCGCACCGGAAATCCCGGAAAATAAATGGGCGTTGGTCGCGATCGCAATTGAACCTGCTAAAGCAACGAGTTACATTTATCACAGAGATAGTGACAAACTTGATTCTGAGGTCAACGACATTCCGCACATCGAACAGACAGTTAAAAATTTAAAGTTCGGGTGGGATGAATGCTGCGGTGCCAGATACTTCAAAGGACTGATTGACGAAGTGATGATCTATGACTGGACGTTGAACGCCGACGACATCACAAAATTGGCAACCACTGGACTACCTGTCGAGAGTCAAGGGAAACTCGCAATCACTTGGGCAGCACTCAAGAGAGATTAAGCGAATAGCAAGCGTTCGCAAAGTTGCACTCACCCTAAAGGATACCCTCCAATTTGGAAAAAGTCCCATTTAGGCAATATGCTGCACTCCTTTCACAATACCTGAAACCGCAGTGGATACGGGTGACCCTGCTCGCTATCTTCATGTTCAGCGGGATCGGTCTTACCCTACTCAATCCGCAGATTCTTCGGTACTTCATTGATACAGCAAAAGCGGGCGGTACATTGCGGAGCCTGATCATTGCTGGCATTGCGTTCGTCGCAATTGCCGCCCTTGGACAAGTCGTCATGTTAGTCAGTTCTTATTTAGGGCAGGATGTCGGTTGGCGAGCAACAAATCAGATGCGTGGCGATCTTGCACATCACTGCCTACAACTCGACATGTCCTTCCACCACGAACGCACCCCCGGCGAAATGGTCGAGCGCGTTGACGGTGATACCGCAGCCCTCTCAAACTTTTTTTCTCAGTTTATAGTTCAGGTGTTAGGCAGCTTGTTGCTGCTCGGTGGTATCCTGATTTTGATCACTTACGAAGACTGGCGTATCGGTATCGCGTTGATCGGGTTTGTGGCGGTTTCCATATTCGTCTATAACCTCACGCGGAACATCGCCGTTCCCGCCTACACGGCTGAGCGAGAGGGTTATTCAAGGCTGTTCGGGTTCCTTGAAGAACGGTTGACAGGCATCGCAGACCTCCGCACGAACGGTGGTGTCGGCTATACCATGGATCGATTCTACGATGTCAATCGGGACGTATACGGGCGCGCCGTAAAAGCACATGTGATGGGAGAAGTACTCCGAACAATCAACGGTGTCCTTTTCACATTAGGCATCGCACTGACAATGGGGATGAGTATCTATCTGTACCAGATAGATGTCTTCACAATAGGGACTGTCTACCTCGTCATCCATTACACCACCATGCTCCGAGGCCCCTTGACCATGATTAATCGGCAAATTAACGAGCTGCAGCGGGCAACAGCCGGTTTCAAACGGATTGAGGAACTCTATCGCACCACTTCAAGCATTGAAGATGGAACAGAAGCACTCTCCGAATCAGGAGCACTCGGTATCGAATTCGAGCATGTCACATTCGGGTACACCGAAGACGAATCGGTATTGAAAGATGTTTCATTCCAATTGCAACCCGGAAAATCACTCGGGTTGTTGGGGCGGACAGGCAGCGGTAAAACAACGATCACGCGTCTCCTATTTCGGTTCTATGAAATTAATAACGGACACATTCGCGTCGGCAGCAAGCCAATCGAACGGATTCGGCTGGACGATTTACGGAACCGGATCGGTATGGTTACGCAGGACGTGCAACTCTTCAGCGCAACCGTGCGCGAGAATTTAACGCTCTTTGACACTGAAATCACCGATGAACGGATTCTGTCGGTCATTGAAGAACTCGGGTTATCCGAATGGTATCAATCGCTGCCAAACGGGCTTGATACCGTTCTTGAAGGTACCGGGCTGTCTGCCGGAGAAGCGCAGCTCCTTGCGTTCGCCAGGGTTTTCCTAAAAGACCCACAGATCGTTATCCTCGATGAACCGTCATCCAGACTGGATCCTGCCACGGAACAACGGATTGATAACGCAGTGCAACGCCTCCTAAAAGGACGCACCAGTATCATCATTGCGCATCGACTCGGCACCGTTCAACAGGTCGACGAAATTATGATCCTCGCCGACGGTGAAATTCGCGAACACGATGAACGGAAGCGACTCGTCCAAGACCCTGATTCGGTCTTCTCGCAATTGCTGAAAACAGGCGGATTGGAGGAGATGACGCAATGACAACAGGACAAGCCTCTATCCGCCTCATCCGCTACCGTCCACTCCTATTTCTCGGTACCATCTTTTTCCGAGGATTAGACGACCTAATACCATTTTTTGATGGACTTATTAAGCAGGCATTTTTTAATGCACTTGAAGCCACCACGGGCGGAACCGGGGCAGGGCTCAACCCATGGACCTTTGTGGCACTTTTTGTTGTCGCTTACCTTGCCGACCACGGTGTACTCATATCGTCGGCATTCGTATGGGCGCGCTGGCGTTACGCTATCTCAACGCTCCTCCGAAAAAACCTCATGACCTCTATCATGAACATGTCGGCACCACAGCGTGTGTCAAACGCCTCTGGCGAAGCGACAAACCGATTACGCGATGATGTACAAGCGATCTTGAGTTACTTGGAACAGTACATCCATCTATGGGGAAATCTTATCTTCGTGATCCTCGCAGTCGTCTGGATGGCTCGAATTAGTGTAACAGTGACACTGATTACGGTTATCCCAGGTATCTTCATTATCACGATTGTCAACGTGTCAAGGCGATTTATTCAGAGGTACCGTACAGCGCAACGTGTTTCCACAGAACAGTCAACGAACTTCGTTAACGAGTTGTTCCAATCCATCTTAGCAGTGAAGGTTGCACGGACAGAGTCGAATGTGATTAACCATTTTCGGAAACTCAACGATGCGCGCCGTAAGGCGACGCTGGTAGATAACCTGTTCAACCAAGTCCTTCAATCAATAAGTTTCAATATCGGGAACCTCGCCACCGGTGTGATTTTGATTCTCGTCGCAGAACAGATGAAAACAGGCGCGTTTTCAGTCGGCGACTTCGCACTGTTCGTTACGTATATCGGCGATGTTGCAAGGAGCGGATCGCTCATCGGCACTACGATGGCACAGCACCAACGCGCAGCGGTCTCATTCTCTCGGATGGAACAGACGGTTGAGGAGATGCCGAGAGAAAATTTAGTGGAACATACACCGGTATATCTGCGAGAGGAACAACCGCCACTCGTCACCCCGCAACGAACGGAGGCAGACCGATTAGACGAGCTCACTGTTACCGGACTCACTTACCATTATGACGACGTGTCTGGAATCACCGATGTTGATTTGAAAATCCCAGCAGGATCGTTCACCGTTGTTACAGGGCAGATCGGTTCAGGCAAAACGACACTGGTACAAAAACTCTTGGGTGTTCTACCGAAACAGGCTGGAGAGATTCGCTGGAATGGTGAAACCGTTTCGGATCCGAAATCCTTTTTCGTGCCGCCGCGTTGTGCGTATACACCGCAAACGCCGAAACTCTTCAGCGAAAAACTGAGCGCTAATATCCTCATGGGGTTGCCGTGGAACTGGGACGACCTGAACAGGGCAATCCGGCTCGGTGTTATGGAGAAAGACCTGCCGACACTTGAAGATGGTCTCGAAACCGTCGTCGGTCCACGGGGTGTCAAGTTGTCGGGTGGACAGATGCAGCGCACCGCAGCGGCACGTATGTTTGTCCGAGACTCGGAATTACTCGTTTTTGATGATCTCTCATCTGGACTTGACGTGGAGACGGAACAACTCTTGTGGGAACGTCTCTTTGAAACGAGACGCGCCACCTGCCTTGTCGTTTCACATCGGCGACCTGCGCTACGTCGCGCAGATCAGATCGTTGTCTTAAAAGAGGGTCGTGTTGAAGCCATCGGAACGTTGGACGAACTACTTGCCACCTCTGAGGAGATGCGGAAGCTGTGGGCAAGTGATTGATCACATCTCTATACAACTCTTCGATCACTGGATTTGATAATCACCCCGAAATATGTTATACTTGGATTCAGCTGAATCAAAGTTGAAAAATAGGCACTTACATTTGAATTGAGGAAATACCGTGAATTCAAATACCGTTCACACACTTGACACTGGCACAGAACTGTTCGTTGATGACGCACTGATTGCTTCTAAACACGGCGTGACGCGTACGCTGCATCAATGCGTGAAGCATGATGTTTCCGTTCTCAAACCTGACCCCGATAATCCGTGGGAACACGGCGGACCGGATCAGTCCAGACGGGTCCACCTCTACGGCACCACGCTATACGATGCAGCTTATGGAAAATATCGGATGTGGTACATGTGTCGTATGGGACCGCACTGGCGGTTTGAAGCGAACGAGATTCCGGGACTTTATGTGCCGCGTCCTGACCGAAATCCGTCAACATACAGAGGGCAGACGCATGACGCTTACGGACGAAAATTCGTCGAAAACGACCGCGGTGACCTCACCTGCTACGCAGAAAGCGATGATGGATTGACGTGGACGAAACCGAATCTCGGCCTCTTTGAATTCAACGGAAACCCGAACAACAATATCGTGTGGGACCTACACGGCGCGTGCGTCTTCCGTGATGATGATGAACCGGACCCACAGAGACGGTATAAGATGATCGGTTTCTGTAGACGGTATCGGAACGTTTTTCTGCTCACGGCACCCGACGGCATCCGATGGGACGATTCAGACTATCTTGAACCCGTTGCGGATCGGGAAAACGAAGGCGCGTTCAACGTCATCTACGATAAGAAAACAGACCTGTTCCGTGCGTATGCCCTGATACGTGGGGACGATAAAGACGCACGACGTATGATCGCATACACTGAAAGCCCGCGTCTTGAAGGACCCTGGAAACCGCTCGAACCGATGTTCGGTGCAACGGATACCGACGACGCAGTGGGTGTAGAGAGATACGACGCGGATCGCGCTGAAATCCACAACATGTCGGGTTTCCTCTATCACAATATCTACATCGGTATCGCTGGGGTGCTCTATGTGACGGGACCGGGTGCGGCGGAGCATGAAATCCCTATTGATGGACCGATTGATGCCCAATTCGTTTGTAGCCGAGACGGATTTAACTGGGACTATCCCGACGCAATTCGGACCCCGATTATTCCACGCGGTGAAAGCGGTACATTCGACACCGGTATGATTATGGGAACTGCTATCGAACCGATTATCACTGATGACGAAATTCACTGGTATTATACAGGAACGGTTCATACCCACGGTGCTATGATGAGAGATAGGCACAAGGAGATCGGGCTTGCGAAATGGCGACTGGACGGCTTCGTCTCGCTTGATGCCGATGCGGAGGGTGGTGTTGTTGAAACCGTCCCGTTGCAGCTTCCGGACGGCGAACTCGAAATTAACGCGGATGCGAGTGGGGGTCAGATCAAAGTTGAAGTGCTAACGGTTGATGGGCAGGTTCAATCCGGTTTTTCGCTGGATGATTGTGTTCCGTTGACAGGCGATGCTATACGGCACTCGGTGCGATGGAAGTCGGGAACATTGGTGAACGCTACGCAGCCGCTGCGACTTCGCTTTGTGCTGAATCGAGCAAAGCTTTACGCCTTTCGTCTTGAGTAGGGACGAGGTAACCTCGCCCCTACGTTAGAATCATAACAGGAGTTGAGAAAAATGAGACATACTACGCAAATTGAACTTGAAAATTTATACGATCTGGTTGCTGTAAAGCTTGGTGTTATGGATCCTGAAGATGTGCGAAGTCTTATTGTCCTGGATGCCCTTGTTGATACTGGTGCAACGGGTCTTTGCCTACCGACACCACTCATTAAGCAACTCGGGCTCACACCTATTGAAACGAGGCGGGCACGGACCGCTACCGGCATCGTTGACCGCGTCCTTTATTCGGAAGTCCAATTTACGATATTGGAACGAACAGGGACGATGCAAATTACCGATTTGCCCGAGGGATCGCCTGTCCTCGTGGGACACATGGTTTTGGAGCATTTAGATCTCTGTGTTGATATAAAAGAGGGGTTAATCTATAATCCAGCACACGATGGCGAATGGATTACAGAGATCCTCTAAAGGAAAAGTGAATGGATACTTTATCGACACACGACGACTCCCCGGAAAATCGTGTGGACAACCTGTTGAAACTGGAAGTACTTGAGGCGTTTGACCGGACTGCGTTTGAGCGCGATGGATATTGGGTGTGGGAAGGGATACTAACGGATGCTGCCCGTAAGCAGTGGACAGCCAGTTTACAGAAATTACAACAGATGAACGATGCGATCCTCATGGATACGGAGTGGAGTGCTATCGACTTTGAGGCGCGGGGGTTTCCGCAGCCTTTGCCAGAACAAATTGCGCCAGCGTTTTTGGCGGCGTGCTGCGGTGGTTCAGAGCAGATGCCCGGTTTCCTCAGAACCGCTAAGCTGCGTCAATATATGCATACTCAGGGGCTGTTTGGACCAGGCAACGCGTTGGTCACACATGGGTTCAAGTCACAAGGTGTCATGCCGGAATACTTTCCTGCGGGATACGACGACTTTATAATGGATGTGACATCTACTCATCCGCAGATGATGGCACTCTTCAGGAAACTTTTCGGAGACCGATTTATACTCGATCACTGCTTCATGCTCAACCGGACACCGGGTTCAAAAGGGCGCCGGTGGCATGCACACGAGTATCGGGAGGGACAGTACGAAGTTGAGGACCCGATTGGGACTGGACACGCCCTTACCACTGATTTTCTGCAACGGCAGTGTATTCGGACGTTGTGCTATCCAGAAGGTGCAACTATCGAGGATGGCGGCGAACTTGCGATTATCCCCGGTGCACATCTCTATCGGATTCCGTACAAATGGAGCACGGAACGACCCGATGATGACGCTGCCATGAAAGCGGGTTGGCTGAAAGGCAAAATCCACGCCTTCACAGGGAAGCCGTTGGAAATTGTACACCTCTCACTACCGCCTGGAAGCATGGTTTCGTTTGTCCATCACATGCCGCATTATGTTGGCTATCGGAAGCCAGGGAAGCCGACCCGGTGGGGGCTGCTTATGGCGTATCGAACACCTGATCCAGAAGCAGAGCCAGCCAAATGGACAAATGGCATTCCGACCCATTGGGTGGAACAGGCCGCGGCCCAAGGAAAACTACCCGCTGCAGCACAGCGTGTGTTTGAGGCAGATAATCCGCTCGATATGCACTCACAGCGTCGTAACGAATAAGATTACCTTCTTAGCCGGTTATTGCCCTCGCATAGCACTAAGGGCGGACTTTACAGTTCCCAGATTACTACGAGCCTCGGCATGCTCTGGGTTTAACTTGATGGCTTGCGTACAATCTTCAATCGCCGCTTCATATAATGCTTGTGCTTTCTCTACGTTTCCGCCGGAAAACTCGGCTGCGCCAAGGCGAAACTGGACTTCCCCGCGATCATTATATAGATCGGGATGCTCTGGGTATAGCTGGATCGCTTTATCAAGATCGGCGATTGCCCCTTCATAGTCGCTAAGGGCGTGTTTTGCATTTCGACGACCTAAGTAAAGGTGGACAGCCTCAGTGTTAATTTCGATCGCTTTGTCAAAATCGGCGATTGCTGCCTTATGCTTACCAAAAGCATTCTTTGCTATGCCGCGTCTGTAGTATGTGTGGATATTCCGGGGGTTTAACTTGATGGCTTTATCAAAATCAGCGATTGCCGCCTCATACTCATCTGCATCGTATTTATTTTTACCCTGAGTGTCATAGACATAGGCGCGGATAGGGTCGCGGTTCTGCCACTCTCTCAAAGGCACCGTTGATGCCGACGGAGTAAGCAATGCCTTTAGTGTGTTTGAAGGGATAGCGAGACTATAAAGTACATCTTCAATACTTACTTCAAAGGCATTGATCCCTACAACTTGGCTGCTGCTATTTAGCACAGGACCACCGCTACTTCCACTACCAAAATCAACTTTCATTCGGATCCATTGATCGCTATTTCGGATACTATGTATAGCCACTTGTTTGAATGTGTATTTTTTATGGGGGTACCCGACAGTAACAACAAACTCACCGCTTTGAAGTATATCACTATCCCCCAAAGACAGCGGCGTGCCTTTACCAGTTATTTTTAAGACAGCAAGATCATTTTCTATATCATACGCAGTAACACCGTCAACTGCCCAAATTTCCTCTCTACCTGTTAGTTGGGCAAAAACGGGACCCGGTTCGGCAACAACGTGGATATTCGTCACAATCTTGTCTTCAGCTACAAAGAAGCCGCTCCCCGTGGAAAAGCTGTTTGAAGTTCCAGTCCACTTCATTATATGCACCGTAGAATTCTCGGTTTTTGTGAATGCCGGGTCCGCTGTCTTCGGATCAATATTATCTGGAGTGTTCAGTCGGATAGATTTATCATAGTCTGTAATGCCTTCGGGATACAGATTCTGCGCTATTTCTGCGTTTCCATACTCGAATTCGATGTCTGCCAGTTTGCACTTTACAATTGCCCGATTTTTGTGAGCATCTGCATGCTTTGGATTAATCTGGATGGCTTTATTATAATCGACAGTCGCCATTTCATATAAACGCCGTGCTTCCTTCGTATTCCCGCGTTCGTCCTCAAAATCGCCGAGACTGTCCTTCGCTGCACCGCGATTACTATAAGCATTGGCATACTCTGGGTCAATTTGGATGGCTTTATTACAATCGGGGATCGCCGCTTCATATAATCTTCGCGCTTCCTTCGTATTCCCGCGTTCGTCCTCAAAATCGCCTAAACGAACCTTCGCTGCACCGCGGTTATTAAAGGCATCGGTATGCTTTGGATCAATCTCAATAGTTCTATTGAAATCAAGTATTGCCTCGTCGAAATCACCGAGAGCTAACTTTGCGCCCCCTCGAAAATTATAGGTATAGGCATCCTCTGGATCAATCTTGATGGCTTTATTGCAATCGGCTATTGCCGCCTCAAAACTTTGGGCTTTCTCAGCATTCCCGTGTGCGGTTTCGGACTCACCAAGTGCGAACTTTACACCACCGCGATTGCTATAAGCCTCGGCATGCTGAGCGTCAAGTTCAATCGCTTTATCAAGATCAACGATCGCCTCAGTATAGTCCCCAAGTTTAGCCTTGATAGTGCCAAGACCGTAATAGGCATCCGCCTCATCTGGATCCATTTCGAGCACTTGCGTACAAGCGGCAATCGCGCTGTCATAGTCTCCAAGGCGATCCTGAGTTCTTCCGCGCTCGTAGTAGGCACGGACATACGCAGGGTTGAATTCAATGGCTTTATCAAAGTCAATGAGCGCGCCAGCATAATCTTTGACCCTAAATTTTTCTTTACCTAAACTGTAGGACGCTGCAGCGCGGACCTGTTTTCGCTGCTGCCACGCCGCCAAAGGTTCCATTGGCGTAAACTTGTCAAGCAATGCCTCAAGCGACGCTACAGAAACTGCGGAACCACCATACGGCACAATAATTCCAATGAGTTGACCATTACTATTAAACACTGGACTGCCGTTGGTTTTTTTAGCAGTCGTTGTATTTAACCTGAGCCATCTATTATTTTTTTGGATGCTCTGTATACTGCCTTCCGTGACTTTGAATTCTCCATCCGGGTAACCCAGAATAGAGATAGGCTCACCGATTTGAACTGCATCACCGTTCCCAAGAGGCAAAGGTCGACCTTCACCCGTAAGTTTTAGGATGACAAGGCTGTTTTTAGCGTCAAATCCAACAACACCTTCTATCGTCCAATCTTTCTTTTTATCGGGAGATTTTACAGAAACAGGGCCCGCATGAGCGACGACGTGGGTGTTCGTCGCGATCTTGTCTGGCGCAACGAAGAATCCTGTACCGGATGCGTTCTCACTCTCAATCCATACAATAGCATCTCTGATTTTTTTGGATGTTAAGTCTACAACCGGCGCGGCGGATTTCTCAGAAACCAGCTGCTGCGGTGCCCGCGCACAAGAGATGAGAAGACCTAATGCCAAAAAAACGAATAAAAATTTGATGTTTTGTTTCACGAATCAATAGCTCCAATCTTGTTATACCAAATCTGAAAGATAAATTCACATTTATGAGATTTTGAAGTTCATGGTAGGTTTCCGCATATAAGAGCGCAATAATGCACCTCGCATTTGGGCGAGTACGCCGCAGAATTGCGCTACTACGAGCCTTTTTTTATGAGAAGCGGTTATTCAGAAATGGTATTATTTGTAGTCACTTTTCAACATCTGAATTTAGTTCTTTAGCCTTCTTGAAATCTACCTGTGCTGCTTCGTGTTGCCCGAGTCTCTCCTTTGCGCGTCCGCGATCGTAGTAGATTTCGGTGTATTCGGGGTTAATTCGGATCGCTGCATCGAAGTCCTTTATCGCGCCTTCAGCGTCACCAAGCACGGCTTTGGCAACACCGCGATTCCCGTAGGCATAGGCATTTTTAGGATTTAATTGTATCGCTTCGGTGAAGTCTTGAACGGCGGCTGCATATAATTCTTGTGCGCCCGATATATCCCCTTGATCCGCTTTCGTCTTACCGAGTCGGAAGTGGGCATATCCACGATTGATGTATGATTCAGCATATTTCGGGTTTAATCTTATGGCTTGCGTGCAGTCCTCAATCGCTGCAGTATATAATTGAGGGTGGTTCATAAATGAT
>JAAXHI010000223.1 GCA_012270875.1 Candidatus Poribacteria bacterium
TCTGCAACCTTGACGGAAAAGCCTTGAAAGAACTGTTCGTAGACGGTATTGAGGAACGCCTGTTTCTGTGAGAAGTCGGTAATCGTGCTGGCGGTTTCTTCAATCGCGGCGTAGAAGGGTTCCAAGGGACGGAGGAATTCGGAACGATTCAGTGTCCGTTCTGTGAGCACGTCAATGACAGTCTCAATTTCGCGGGCGACGATATTTCGGCGCGTGAAGTCGGGATTATCAAAGACGGTGCGGAAGATGCGCTCCGTTAGGAGGTGTTGGATGAGCATCTCTTCTACGGCAGCGATAGAGAGATTTGGATTGATGGAGGTCTGACACTGCTGATGAAAATTGGTGAAAGCGTCTTGAAAGTGTGGATTGTTTCGGCGTTCTGTTTCGATGAGTGTCGCCAATTTCTCACCGAGTTCCGGCACCATCTCTTTGAATTCAGCGACTGCGGTATGCCATGCGGCGATATTTTCTTCTTGATAGGTGAAGAAGGTCTGCAGGACGTGGACGAGATTCCTCGGCTCGGTGATGTCAAGATCGAGCTGCAGTTGGCCGTGCTGATAGAGGAGTGCGTGGGTAGGGGATTGAAGGACAATATTTTTCGAGGGGTAGCCTGCGGCGAATTTTTTATCCGCTTCAACGTGTAGGTCGTCCTGCGTATCTTTTGCTTCCCAATAGCCGTGTGGTAGACCGAAGGCATCAACGACTTCACCGTCGGGGGTTATGCGTCGTTTTTCTGGCGTGTATCGGCTTTTTTCGCAGAGGAGTGTGAGGTCGGATTGTCCGCAGTAGTGTTGGAGTAGCGTTTGAAAGGCTGCGCGGACAGTGCCTTCGTTTTCTTCGCCGAGTTGTGCGTATCTTTGGAGTTCGGTATAGTATTTCTGGATAGGTTTGTGCGTCGTTTTGATGTTGATATCTGGCATGATTGGTTGTTAGTTTTCAGTACGCAGTTGTCAGAAATGGTATCAGATGAAACATGTCCAGTGATAATTACTTAAATGTTAACTTTTTTTGACTGTCCAGTACTCTTATTTTTTGGGCGGACAATCTGGGGATTTTATGAACATTTCATGAACATACCCCGCAAAATCGTGAACATGCACGCGATGTTCATTTTTTCTTTCTGCGGAGATGTAGGCTTTGAACTTATGTAATCCGTGTGTTTGTGCGATAATTTGTCTCTGCCACGCTGCCGTTCTATCCGAAAATGTTCATGATTGTTCACGAAATTGTTCATGACCGTATTTGGCTAATTTGAGAGGCTTCTACGCCACTGATTGTATAGGTTCGTGGGGATCTCTAATTTTTGGTTTTCGGAATTTTCGTGAACATTGGGCAATATTTTTTTTCAGCGAGTCCCATTCCGAAGTGCTATAAACCTAATAGATACAAGGGATAATGGCACTTGATAACGTCGGTTCTTTTTCACGTTGTTCATGAAATCCAATTGACTCCTATTTTTCTATGTTAACTTTTAGTTAATTTTGAAGGCGATTTCGCTGATTTAGATTCTGTTTAAAAAGTAGTTACTACAATATATATGATAACATATTTAACCTAAAATATCAAATTTTTTATCTGTTCTCCAGAGGCATTCAGCATTCAGCAATCAGCAAACGCAGCGAATCGCGAGCACAGATTGTCAGCATCAGGATAATCGGGACGCACACCAATTAGGTTGGCGAAACCCTTTCTATAAGAGAAACCATCAAGAATCGAATAGCCCTGGATTCATGGCAAGAAACATTGACAATTAAGTGTTCACAGCGTATAATTTCTTTCAAATCAATACGGAGAACGGAAAATGAAATTTAACATCACAGACTCAGAATTCACCGGTCTATTTGCTTTTTTGGCAGCATGGGGTCAAGTGGTCGGACTTTGGGCAGTAGGTGTTGCTATCTTAACAGTTCTGATACATATCGTCTTCGCTATAGCCGTCTACCGAGACGCAATCCGATTAGATCGCACACGCGCTTTGATTATCGTAGGTCCGGGAATATGGTGTATAGCAACCCTCATCGGCGGTGTAATCACAGCGGCTATCTATTGGGTGATGCATCACTCACGCCTAAATCCAGATGTCCCTATCGCCTCCACAGAAACAACGGAATCCGAAGAAGCGTAGACATAGCAAGGGGACCCCTGTTACCCTGCAAAATAAGAAATTAATCGCCAATTACAATCTATGGATCCATCTGAAAAACAGAAATATCCGCAAGAATACTTAGAAAAATGTCGGCACCCTGAGATCCAAGCACTCCGTCCCGAAAGAGAAGGTACTGAAACCCTATGGATACCGACATCCGCGCAACTACAACAACTCCTAACACAGAAACTCCCCTACCCAGATCGGTCAGTCTTCCAACGCACCGCGGCGGGTTGGGAATACGAAACCTATTTTCGAGAGTGGGCTGCCGATTACGGCACTTATATTGATACACACAGACAGTTCGTTGGCACCGATGCCGAGAGCGTGCTTTTGCAGGTATTAATGGCACTGCTCGGTATCAGTGAACGATGGATGGTTTAGGGTAGTAGGCACACTTCGCTGTGCCGTAACAGAGAGGAACCTATGACATTCGGAACACTACTGGCAACAATTCGAGAGTACAAACAGGCAGGCATCTCAAACCCTGAAACTTTAACAATACTGATCAACGACACCTTCGGGGATTGGCTCACATCGCAAGGGGTAAGTCACCTCATGATGTTAGGAGATAACACATTATGCCTGAACGTAACAGGACAATTAGAACGCAGCATTCCCGCGGAAGGGATCAAAGCATACTCCCGCTTTCTTGTCGTCTCGCTGGACATAGTGACAGAAAATCCTGAAGCCATAACGGATGCGCTCACATCTTACGCCTCAGATGGCGATGGTGCTTACGTCTGGATTATCCCAGACGGTTACATGGCGGCACTCACACCAGCAGAACAGGCGTGGGAACAGCACGGCGGCGGCTATTTCTCGCACGAATCTATCTGTATCTCCAACACTGCGGATATAGATACCCGTTGTGTCTTAGAGGTGCTTTATGAGGATCCCGCGCTGGAGAATGTTTCTTGCGAATTTGACGTGCCTGCGCATCGTTCAGTGCATTACCGACTCGATAAACTCAAAGCCGAAAATGGCGAACCGTTGATCGCCAAAGACGCGCCTGTCAGTTATAAAATCACGAGCCGTGATGCACGGGTTGTCGTTCAAGGCTCACGTATTCTGACAAGCGGTGAGAACAGTATATTTGCGAGCTTCGGAACCGTGATGGCGTGGTGTCCGATGTAGTATTTGACATCTGTAACTATTTGTGTTAAACTTGATATACTTCAAAAAATTAAAGCATTGGGATTCTGAGAGCATGAAACATCAATACAAACCGTTATCTGCTGAGGCTTACTTCATAGCAGGCAAGGAGATAGACGATGGATGTGCAAGACTATTTTGAGTTTATTGATGAAACCAGTATCCGCATCAAGGGGCACCGCGTCTATATTGATGAAGTATTAGAAGAACACTTACAAGGCAAAGAACCCGAAGAAATCTTGTGCTGTTTCCCAAGACTACCCTTAGAGAAAATCTACGCTACGCTCCTCTACTATGAGGCGAACAAAACCGAGGTAGAGGCTTACTTAGCACGGGTGAGGGAAGAAAAAAGAAAATCAGAAGAGGAATGGCAGCGAACCCAGGCGTCAACGCTTCTATTCGTTGAAGAGCGAGAACGCCTCCGAAAAGAGCAGGCAAAACAGATCGCTTCGGGAAAGTTCAACCCGTTTTGGGATGAACCTGCATGAGGCCACAATTCCTCCTTGATGAACACCTCAGCCGCGCGATTCAGGAACAACTCCGTGAAATGCATGTTCGACGCATTGGAGACGCGGGCGTACCACCTTTAGGAACACCTGATCCAGACATTCTGATGTGGGTTGAACGCAACAACTACATTCTGGTTACCAACAATCGGACGACTATGCCAAGGCACCTTACTGGGCATTTGCAAACTGGCAGGCATGTCCCCGGAATTCTTTGTTTTCCAGAGCGGACCTCAATTGGTACTTACATCAAGGAATTGCGTAGGGTTTGGGACACTTTTACACCTGAGCAATATCAAGATGTTATACAATATTTACCGTGAAAAAAGAGGTAAAGAATGGAACTGCAAGACTACTTCGACTTCAATAGCGAAATTGACATACGCATCAAAGGGCATCGCATCGCTATTCAACACGTGTTAAATAAGTATCGAGAAGGGAAGGGAGTCGAGGAACTCCACCGCCGCTTCCCGACTTTGTCCATCGAGAAAATTTACGCTACTATCCTCTATTACCTTACCAACAAGTCGGAAGTAGAGGTCTACCTTGAACGTGAGAGGCTTATGGATGAAGAAGCTGGAAAACTGATAGAAGCGTATGGCAGAACCCCTACACTGATTAATTGGGAAGAACGCTTAGAAGCAGCTCGACAAAAACTGATCGCCGAAGGAAAGTACCCCATGATGCCGCAATCAGTATCAGAAGACCCGGCAGTGTGAGAACACTGGTCGTCTAAAGCGCGGATTTATCATATTTCGCAGGTTTTAGAGCGGCCTAAGAGGTACGCTACTTTTCGCAAAGGGTCGGTTTTCAGGACTTATTTCCTTATTAACATTTTGCGGGTTGTCATGAAATCACCAGCAGTAAGCGTATAAAAATAGACACCACTCGCCACAGGTTCACCGACCTCATTTTTGCCATCCCAATACGCAGCACGAGCGGGACGCTCATAGATGCCAGCAGCCTGATGCCCTAATGCCAACGTCCGAACTAAGGCACCATCCGCAGCATAGATATGCACTGTGACATCCGCAGCTGCCGAGAGGTGATACGGTATCCACGTTTCGGGATTGAACGGATTCGGATAGTTCGGTAGCAATGCGGTTTTTTCTGGAAGCAGCGATGCTAAAAGCTGCTGAAGGTTCGCAATCCCTTGTCGAAAAGCGATTGAACCGTCATTTTTTGCTTCTGCCTGTGCGATCCATGTCTGAACTATCGCCGCGTCTAATTCCGAGTTGTCTATAGCAATATTGAAAGGTGCGCCCGCGACAACTGATTCACCGAAATGTTGTGCGACAAGGATGAGATCTAAAACGTTAATAACCCCATCGCCGTTCACATCTGCTTGTGGGTTGCTGGAAACATCTTCACCTAAATGTTGTGCCACCAAAATTAGATCCAGGACATTTATGAGACCATCCTGATTGACATCCCAAGCCGGAGACTTGCGGCCTCCTATGGTGATAACAATTTCGGGAGCATCTGATGGAATTGCTTCACCACCGCTGGAGCCAGCAAAGAAATCGCTAAATGTCACTCGTGTTTCTCCAACAGCCTTTGCCCTGAACGTAACCAACAGTAGTGCGCCTGTGCCGCTACCACCGCCTTTAAGCTTCGCTGTGCTGACCCCTGTGATTTTACCTGCCGTGTTATCAATGGTACCTTTCAGAAAGAAGGTGTCTCCAATTTTCACACTCAGGAAATCGCCTTCGCTCGTCTCAACCGCCTCAAGGACAGCAGGATCAAACGAAATATCCGTCTGCCACCCCGCTAAATCCGTAACATCATTTGCACTGAGTCGAAGGGTGAAGGTATCGCCGAGGTGCACAGGTGTTGTATCTATGGAAAGAGAAAATGGGCCATCCCTTACATCTAAGGACGGCGGATCCCCGACAGTGATGACGATCTCTGGCAGAATAACTGGAATCGTCTCACCGCGGCGAGCACCCACCTGAAAATTATCCAATGTTAATCGACTTTCTCCGTTACCAATACCAGTGAATTCTACGGTGAGTAGCGTGCCCTGCCGCGATGTCCTATCTTGGGAGACGCGTACCGCCTTTAAACCGGTGATTCTACCAGCTTTGTTATTAATCGTACCAGCATCAAAGAAAGGCAGTTCATCATCCACCTTTAGAAAATCACCCTCGCTCACTTTATCCGCTCTGAGCACCGCGGGATCAAATACGATATCCGCTTGCCATCCACCTAAATCCGAAACGTTCTCTACATTCAGATGGAGTGTGAATGTCTCCCCGACCTCATAGCGTGCTGTATCCGTGGAAAAGAAGAAGTTGATACCCGGTTGAAACACGGTATACTTCGCGTCAGGTGCGAACCCAAAAAAGCCGCTAAATCCACCATGTCCGCGATTGTCAAGAGCGACTAACAAGACATTCTTACCTTGTTTCAGGGTAACAGGGAAAAAATCTTGGTAGTCGTTAGATCCACGTACCACGAGGGCTTGGTGAACCAATTCGCCATTGAGCCAGACCTTGACAGCATCATCGCTGCCGACAAACATAGTTGTCTGTTGCTCCTCTGGAGAATCCAAGACGACTGAACCGTAGACAATATGATCGTATATCTCCTCACCTGTGCCCCAACCGAGGGATTCGGTCATTCGGTTGATATTATTGCTACCCGTAGCGGAAAGCCTGTGAAGTGTCCAAGTGCTCTCCCCGACTGCTTTTCCCTCCTTCGCGCCGTTGGTAGCGACCTTTATTTCCGTCGCTGCACCACCAGTCGCTCGCGCCAGAAAATCCGTTCTGTTGTCGAGGCGTGTGCCTGGCACTATCGCCCACAACCACGGACCCGTTATCTTTGGACCTCCTGAAGGGGAACCCGGATTGCCCTCCATCCGGACAAATGTCTCATCGGGAAATTCTATCAAAGGTGAAAAGTCCGATACAGAATTATTCCGAAGATCCAACCGTTCTAATTGAGTCAACCCTGCCAGCGGTGATACATCCGAGATATTGTTATTTTCAAGGTATAGCAACTCCAATCGGGTTAACTGTGCAAGTGGCGATACATCTTTGATAACGTTAGCATCAAGATTCAGATGTTCTAAACCCGTTAGATGCCGCAACGGCGTTATATCAGATATCAAGTTATTCACTAATTCCAACCATTCGAGTTGGGTAAACTCCGCCAATGGGGTGAGATCCGAGATATTGCAGTTGTTAATTTCCAATCGTCTCAGACTTCGTAACCCTTTCAAAGATGGAAGGACCGATACAAAGTTATTATTTCCAAATTCTATCCATCGCAGTCTCCGTGCACTTGCCAGAGTAGAGAAGTCTGATATTGGCGTATTCCAAGCATTTATGCGTTCTAAACTGATTAGGCTTGCCAGCGGTGACACATCGGATATCGGGTTCCCCGAAATGCCTATCCCATTTAATTTTATCAACCCTTTGAGTGGCGATAAATCTGTGATAGCGTTCTCTTCAAGCCCTAACCAACCCACGTTGATTAAATCTGCCAGCGGTGATACATCGGTTACCCTGTTCCCTCTCAGTTTAATATTATTGAGTTGGGTTAATCCTCTGAGCGGAGATAGATCGGATATTGAATTATGACGAAATTCTATCCGTTCGAGCTGCGTCGCAGCCTCAAGCCCTGTTAAATTGCTAATCCCCGCATCATCCGCCTCAATCCGCTCTAACCTTGCCATGTCTGCTGCTGTAATCACTGCACCCGGGGCTTTGCCAAGTGCTGATTCAATCGCAGCACGAAGGTTTGGATCCGAGATAGAAACCAAATCACCAGGCCGGTAGTCAGGCCCCGGTTCGATCGGTCGTGTTGTCGTATCGTCTGGGGTATTCAGTGCGGAAACCACTTGGGCAAAATTGGCGGTCCATGCATCCCGACTCACATCCCCACCTTCTAAGAATCCCGCCAAACCTAAACGCTGTAAACTTGGTTTATCGTCAACCGCCCGGAGGAACGCCTCAGTCTCTAAACCCACGGCAGCCGCAGCGTGTGCCGCATCTACGGGATAGTGAAATTCCTCGTGGAACCGATGCACCGGTTCAATACCCCCAAAGATACCACCTGTCTTTTCAAGGGCTATCCTGTAATGGTCTGTATCCGCTGCCACCAGTTCATCCATCACCGACTGCTCCACATAAAGACGCAACGCTTGTGCTTTTGCAGGCGTGTCAGGTTGCCGCAAAACAACCGCACGCACCTCATCTTCAAACGTCTTCATCCCTTCTGTGTGGCAACCGATACAGGAGAGACCATTCCGCACAGCAGGGTTGCTCGCTGCTGGGTTGGAAACGATGGTCGTCGGTGCCTCATCTATCCGATTACCAGACGCATCGGAGATATAATATCCCTGTAAACCGTTCGGCAGATTGAAGACGACCTCACCGCCATCGTGTCTGAAAGTCAGTGGGTGCGTAAAGATATGCTGTGGCCCCACACTTCCCGCAAAGTCGTAACTTTTCCAATATGCACCGTATCGGGAGGTATGCCGTTCCACGACACGATTGTGATTTGACACACCCGAATCGTTGAACCCGGCACGCCAGACGCGAACCCCGGGGGCAGTGTCAATATTTCTCGCAACATTGACCTCCAGTTGTTGCTCTAACTCGCGATCCGTCTCTGGGAGGTCCAGTATATCGTGGTAAAGCGGTGGCAACGACGCATTCGCAAGGAACCAATCCACATGCACAAACGGCACCTCGCAATCCATTTCTGCACGCAAATTCGTCAGCTTTTCATGTAGACCTCCTTGCGTTTCTGGATTAAATTCAATACTGTACGGATATTCCCGTTCAATCTGCGTCCACGCCTCGTTTCTGACATCCCACTCATAGTGCCGCAGATCAATGTAAAAGATCGTCTCTTGCGCGTCAATCGGGGTTGGGTTGATGACATCAAAACCCCAGGAGAGACTATTCACCAGTTTCGAGAGCGCGATCTTATAGGCATTAAGGGCTTCTGGACTTTCACCGGCGTTATAGAGATGTGTCAGCGTAAAATAGCGAGCGGACGGACGATCGAATGCTGGGAGGTCCTCAAGATGCGCTTCGATGGTATCAAGCATCGTCTCCGTTGTAATGAAGTTGACATCATATTGAACTTCCCAATCCGGCGCACCCACTGCAATCCATTGACGAATCGTCTCTATTGCAGCATCTGAGAGTGCCGGCAACTGCCACGGCATTCGCGGTTTATCAGGTGTATCCTCAATTAATCGCTTTAGGAACTCGGATGCATTCGGATTCCTCGGAACAATCGTCCCACTCGCAACGAGCGCGGCGCGATCAATAATGAGGTCTTCGGTAAAGGCACCGTGCTCGCCATGGCAGCCGAGGCAGCTTTGTTGGAAGATAGCATACGCCTCTTGCGCAAGATTTTCTTGCGCCTGTGCAGTTCCAAATCCGAGTACGACGACTGTTAGAATAGCCAAGAATCTGTATTTATTTCTTTTCATCACCAATCTCCTTTGAAGATATGCCTCTTGTTCTTATTTCGGTCCGGTGCGGTTTGGAAACCACACCTACCGTTCTTGCTACCAATGGTAATCTACTTCCTTATCAGCATCTTGCGCGTGGCTGTGAAGTCGCCTGCGGTAAGCCTATAGAAATAGACACCACTCGCCACAGATTCACCGAGTTGATTACGACCGTCCCAATACGCCGCACGCGTCCGTTGTTGGTACACGCCCGCGGGTTGGTGCCCTAAGTCCAACGTCCGAACCAAAGTGCCACTTACCGCATAGATACGAATCTGTACACTGCTTGCATACGCGAGTTGGTAAGGTATCCATGTCTCTGGATTAAACGGGTTCGGATAATTCGCCAGCAATGCTGTCTGCCTTGGGAGCAACGTCTCTAAAAGCCGCCGGAGGTTTGTAATACCCTGTTGAAAAACAAGTGAACCGTTGTTTTCAATCTGTGCCCGCATTATCCACGTGCGTATAACCTCCGGAGAAATCGCACCGTTCATAGCAACGGCAGAGGGACCCGCGTTCCCCGCTTCTGCGTCCATACTTCGTGCCACAAGGGTGAGGTCCGATATATTGACTTTTCCATCACCGTTTACATCCGATCGCGGATTAATACCTTTTATTTTTCCGAAGTCGCGTGCGACCAAGATTAGGTCCAGGATGCTCACCTTGCCATCTCCGTTTATATCTGTAATACGCGGTCTATCCACGAGAATTGAGGGGCCCGGTAAATGCACTGTGAATTCCGCGTTGGTATCAAACCCAAAAAATCCGCTCCACCAGCCTTTACCCTCGTAGACAGCAATTAATAAGATATTCGTTCCTGCTTCTAATGTAACCGGAAAATCCTCCTGATAATCGTCAGCATCCCGATCTATAGGTTTGTCATGAACCAAAACGCCGTTGAGCCAAATCTTAACAGCATCACCACTACCAACAAACATCTTTGTGCCCTGTTGGCTCAGCGATTCCACGACAATTGATCCGTACGCTACATGATGATTTATATCACCTAATCCCAGAGCCGCAGCGTTCACCACGTCGTTTATGTTATTGCCACCTCTCCGAGAGAGCTTACCAACTGTCCAGACCTTATCACCAACTGGTTCCCCTGCCACTGCACCTTCAGTAGCGATCTCCAACTCTGTCACTTCACCACCGCTGACTTCCGCCAAAAAATCTTTCCCAGACGCTGCGGCTTCTGAGCCGGACATACCATCTGTCGGTGCGATAACCCACAACCACGGTCCCTCTATTTTCTCTGCTTTAGGTGTGAATCCGGGGTTGTCGTGCCGAATGATATGTACACTTTCAGGCAAAGCATCTAAAGGCGAAAAGTTTAGTATTTCATTGTCTTCAAGGTTAATAAATGTTAAGTTGCTTAACCCGGCAAGCGGGGACACATCCAATACCTGGTTATGTTTAAGACTTAGGCGCGTTAGCCCTGTTAAACTTGCTAACGGTGAGATGTCTGTAATCTCGTTGCCGACAAGATACAACTCTTTCAAACCCGTCATCCCTTCCAAAGCGGAGAGGTCCGATAGATCCCCTCCACAAATATCTATAATTTGCAGCTTTGGTAACTTTGCCAAAGTAGAAAGACCTGATATGATGGGGGTGCCCCAAGAATGGATGGCTCTTAGGCTGATTAATCCCTCAAGGGGCGAGAGAGCCATTGGCGGGTTCTCGTGCAGCCATATCCGTTCAAGTTTTATCAAGCCAGAGATCGGAGAGAGGTCAGATATCAAATTACCCTCAACAGCTAAACCGACTAAATTGATCAATCCTTCAACCGGTGAGAGATCACGTATTGAGTTACGTGTAAAAATTAGCCATTCCAGATTGATTAATCCGGCGATGGGTGACAAATCATTTATCACGTTGTCCCGCAACTCTATAACACGCAGATTGACCAAGTCAGTAAGTGGTAATAGATCGGATATCAAATTATTATTGCAATCTATCTCTTCCAATCTTGTTGCAAATTCAAGTCCGGTCAAATCACGTATATTAGCATTATGTGCTTCAAGGCGGGTCAACGTCGCCATCTCATTGACTGTAACCTGAGCATTTGGTGCTTTGTCAAGTGCTTCTGCGATTGCCGCATGCAGGTTCGTGTCTGGGATGTTAACGGTCTGTGCCACTGTCGTCAATGGAAACACAAAGAACAGTGTCGCACAGAAGATGGATATGTAAACAGAAATACGTTGTTTTTTAGTCAGTTCCATTCGGTTGTATCTCCCTTTTATATTACTGATCTGCCATTCACAAAGAAGGCGGTTCGCAGCCACACCATAGGTGTTAATTTAGGGCATTCCCCCAGGTCCGGTAAGTTCGGTTTGCAACCGAACCGGGTTTCTACACAACCTACCTGCCCTGAGAGAGTTTCTATAAGTAGGTTTCCGTGTCTACAAGACTTAAGAGGGTTTTGTGGTCTTCAAGGTTTGTGCCTAAGATCCGGTGCGGTTAGAAACCGCACCTACCGGACCTGGGGTATTCTGCACATAATTCTTTTTGTAAATTGACGCTTATAGAGGCGGTTTGCAGCCCACGCTGGTATTTTGGCAGCAGTTGTGTAAGTCCTTAATTTTCAAATTAAGGATACCTTAACAACATACAAGATATTACAATGATTTATTTGTAAGTTTAGTTTGTCTATGATAAACTCAGAAGAAATATCGCATTGGAGACCAACACATATCTATTATAGCAAAATAATATAAAATTAGTGATAATTATTTTATATAATAACGATTTATTTGTAAGTGTAGTTGGTCTGTAAAGGGGAGGTTAAATAAATATTTGGGTAATCATTAGGGATCGCAAGCGACAAGAAATACCGTTTTTACTTGGGGTGTTTTGCTTGGAGTGTAGCACCGACTGCTGATGGCTAATTGCTGACAGGCACTACACTTTCTGCTTTGGGTTCCAGAACGCACAGATTACGGCTGTGATTGGGATCGCGAGGACTAATCCGAGCGTGCCAGCCAATAACCGTACGATCTCCGCTGAGACAACACCGATGCTCAATAACTGGGCAGGTGGCGATTTGAAGAACTCTAAGTTCGGTGCTGTAATCGTGACAACAAGGAGCAACTCCACGCCGAGATAAGCAAAGACCAACGTATTCACCATCGTTCCGAGGATGTCCGTACCGACGTTGAGACCAGAGGCGATGAGCCGCCATGTCGGCATGTTCGGGTTCGCTTTGCGGATCTCTTCCATACTCGATGCCACCTCAATTGCGCCGTCAACAGCGACCCCTAACACCCCCATTAACATGCCTGCCAAGAGGATCTGCACGAAATCGAAGGGCGGTGTGCGTGTCGCCTCTATAATGTCCGCTGAAATCGCATTCTCTAACCCAGAGAAGTGGAGATGCTGCTGCGCAAACAGGACAATCAGACCCGCAACTAAGATACCCCCCATCGTTCCGAGTACCGCCGAAAACGTTTTCCGACTCGGACCGATGACGAACACCAGCGACACAAACGCCACCGCGCCTGATGTCAACGTCACGATGAACACCGCATTCGCGCCTCCCGAAATCAACGGCAGCATGAAGAAATAGATGACAGCAGCAGAGATCAGCATCGCACACGCCGTCCGGATGCCCTCAAGCCGACCCACGAGGATAATCAGGAGCAGCATCCCGCCGACCATCCAAATCAGGAACCGGTCTCTCCCGTAATCTTGGACGATGTTAACGAGGCTCACCTGATCAGGGTCTCCAGCAACACGGCACAGGATAACATCACCCGGTTCCGCAGGAATACTCAGCAACGGCATGTTGTGGTTCACGATATTCCGTAGCACCAAGCGTCTGCCTTTATACATCCCGCTCAGCATCTCCACCTCAAGGATATGATTCTCGCTTTTCGATTCATAGACCCCGAGAACGGTTTGCTCTCCGTGGTCCGTCTCACGAATACTATAAGTCTGCTCATATTTAACATCCGAAAGGAGCCAGCGACTGTCTTTCCAAGGTTTCACTGATACGGTGACCTCATCAGATAACGGGATGTTCTCCGTGTTGAACGCCTCACGCAAAACCGAAGGAACAACCTGTTTGTCCAGATCGCTGATAGCACTGCTGTCAATATCAAAAAGGAAATTCCCGTTCGACTCAAGCAGTTGGACGACTCTACCCTTCGCGTACTCCGACTGCTCCGAGATTGCTGCGGAGAGTCCGTGTGTTCGGTGGTACACAAAGATTGTACCGATCAGGACAATCCCCATTGCGATAGGCACAGCGATACGCGCTTTGCTGCGTGGCGGATCGGCACGGAACAACTCTTCCAACTCTTCTTCTGAAGGCAGGTCTTCATGAATTTCGGACCTGTCTACCTTCGCGTATTGTGTGAGAAACCCTGCAACAGATGCCGCAATCGGAACCGTCAATACCAATCCGATGGTGCCTACCACCGCTTGAATAATCGCAACAGATGTCGCTTCATCGTTGACGAGGCGGAGAAATGGATAGAGGTAACCGACTTCTGGGAATTCGATGCGCGGGAGCAGCATCGTCATCATGTGTGCACCGAGGTAGGCAAAGATGAGCGTATCCGCCATCGTCCCCATAATGTCGCGTCCGACATTCAGTCCGGCACGGATCGCCTGTCGCACGGTGATATTCGGGTTCACCTGTTTGACTTCATGGACGCTTGAGGAGATGGACATACTCACATCCATCATTGCACCGACAGCCCCCAAGATAATGCCAGCGGACAGAATACCTGTGAAGTTCCAACCGTGTGAGGCGGGGGTTCGCCACAACGCAATCCCGAGTTCAAGGAATCCGAACTCTTGCGCCAACCCCGTCAGTGCCAACGCATGTTGACTGATTACCGACAAAACACCAACAGCAGCTAAGCCACCGAGTGTGCCAATTACACCGGAGATGACTTTGAAACTAAACCCTGTAATGAGGAGGAAGGTCACTAAGGTGAGGCAGGCAGCAATCAAGAGCGCAACGCCGATGGGGTTATAACCGCTAATCGTCAGTGGAACCAGCAGATACAGCACAGCGAGGGCAGTGACAAAGAGGGTTAGAATGGCGCGGATCCCTTTCATCCCAGCGACAAGGATCATCAGCACACCCAACGTCCCTGCCAGATACAATAAGAACGGTGTACGGAAGTATTCGCGCATTGATACGCGCTCAATTTTCGGGTGCATCGGATCTCGGAGCGGAATATCGAGGAACAGCACATCGCCTTTGTGTATCACCCGGTCTCCGAAGGCACGTCCCGTCCAGACGTTGTTGACCTGAACTGTCTCCCCACGAAATTGTCCAGAGAGGATACGGAAAGACAACACCTGATCCGCTTCGTCACTTGTGTCTATTTTAATAACGCGTCCCAAGCAGACCAACACCTGTAACGCGCCGTCGTGCGTTACCTCCGCAAATCGATAAAGTTTGACGTGTAACGCCGCAACGCTCAGTAGGATGAGCAAGATCGCGACGATTTTGATATTTTTTTCTCGCATGTTTTTTTTATTTCGCTGTCGGCTGTCGGCTGTCAGCAGTCAGCATATGGGTCATCAGCCATCAGAAACTGGTGGATAACAGAAATTGGTATGTTGTGCGCCAGAACGTTTTCTTCTCACAAAAATCTCTTAGCCAACTGCCGATAGCCGATTACCGACAGCCATTCACCAAATAATTGATTGCAAATAATATGCCAACCCAAAAACCCTCTATTTACGCTACAGTCCGACGCTTCAGGCATTAAAACTGCACGCATCGGTGCAGTACGAATAAGGGTATTGCCCGAATCCGTGCAGACGATTGTGCTTTAAAGATGTTTCCGAATATTTTCGGCGACGCTGCGCGGGATGCCTTTCACAGCGAGCAATTTATCCAGACTCGCCTCTCGGATCGCTTCAATAGAACCGAAATGCTGGAGCAGTGCCTGTTTCCGTCTCGGACCGACGTTCGGAATCTCGTCAAGCACAGACACACTCAGCGATTTTTGGCGGATCCGTCGATGATACGTAATCGCAAACCGATGCGCCTCATCTCGCAAGCGTTGGATCATGTGGAGGGTCGGATTATCCTCCCGCAACACAATCGGTTCCGATTTACCCGGCACGAAAATCTCTTCAATCCGCTTGGCAAGCGCAATCATCGGAATCTCAGAGAAATTAGACGCAGCGAACGCTTTCATAGCTGCCTGTGCTGCGCGCAATTGACCCTTCCCACCATCAATCAACATCAGATCCGGCAGTTTATTAAATTTTTCATCATCGGCGAGGGCGCGGCGGTAGCGGCGGGTAATCACCTCTTGCATCATCGCGTAATCATTCTGCCCTTCAACCGAACGGATTTTGAACCGACGGTATTCACTTGAAGCCGGCTTCCCATCTTCCAAGACCACCATCGACCCAACCGCAAA
The DNA here is from genome assembly GCA_012270875.1 of Candidatus Poribacteria bacterium. GTDB lineage: Bacteria > Poribacteria > WGA-4E > WGA-4E > WGA-3G > WGA-3G. Next base: position 15,673 of record JAAXHI010000223.1, read on the forward strand.
CCGATCACCGAGATTAGAAATATCGTACGCCTCAATCCGTCTGAGCGGGTGCTTTAGTTCAAGAAGTTCCTGTAATTCAACGAGTGCAGGCTCTACACCGCTACTATAAACGACGTTCTGTTCACGCTGTGTTAGAAGAATCTCGGCGTTTTTTGATGCCAAAGTTTGTAACTTTCTCAACCGACCCGCTCTCGGCACGTGTAACCCGACCCGGCTCCCGCGCTTCTCGCTCAACCAATTTTCGATCACTTCCACCGATTCAATCTGCATCGGCAGGACAACCGTTTTTGGCACGAAAACCGCGTTTTGATAATACTGCGAAATGAAAGCATTTAACGCCGTCGCAAGCACTTCAGGATCCGCGTCATTGAGATAATAGTGTTCACGTTCAAGCAGTTTGCCATCCCTGACCCGCAGGAGCTGCACGCACGCAATATCCGTCCGCGCCGCAATGCCGATGACATCCTCATCTGCAGCGGAAACGCTATCCATATTCTGTGTTGTAATCGCCTGTTGAACGTCCTTAAGTGTGTCCCGATACTTCGCTGCGGTCTCAAAATCGAGTGCCTCCGCCGCAGCTTCCATCTGCTCTGTCAATTCTTTAACAACGGCATCTGTATTCCCACTCAAGAACTGACATACCTTTTGAACGATCTCATCGTAATCTGTGGCATCCATTTTATCCGCGCAAGGTCCCGGACACCGTCCGATGTGATAATCAAGACAGACCCGATACTTGTTCCCTGTCTCTGTGAGCGGCAAGGTACAGGTACGGATCGGAAAAAACTTCGTCAACTCCTTAAGCACTTGGCGCGTTGAACGTACATGAACAAACGGGCCAAAATACCGCGTTCCATCGTTCTCGGCTTTACGTGTAATATGGATACGGGGAAAAGGCTCATTCGTGGTCACGCGTAGATACGGGTAGCGTTTATCGTCTTTCAATTTAACGTTGTAGCGGGGTTGGTGCGCCTTAATCAGGTTATTCTCTAAGATCAACGCCTCTACCTCCGTCTCTGTGACGATATAATCAATCTCCGTCACATACCGCATCATCTGCGATGTCAACGCGTGGGCAGATTTCTCTCGGAAATAGGAGCGCACGCGAGTCCGCAAACGGATCGCTTTCCCGACATAGATGACACTGCCATCGGAGGCTTTCATCAGATAAACACCCGCCACATTCGGCAGCGATTGCCACAATTCAGGGGTCGCATTGTCATGTTGCTCTGTGTTCATCTTCGTGCTCCTGTGTCGGTTCGCGGCACGTTCCGGTGGTTGCACTACGCCTGCGAAAATTGAACTTTCGCATAAATCGCCTGTAAAGCCAATTCACACCCTATTGAAACGAGAGAAAACACGTCATCAAGCGAGTGAAATTCCGTCAAATTGCAATCCTGCTCTTGTCGCAGATAGTGCTCAACGCAAACGCTATTTTGTGAAATAAGAACATACTCACACAAGGAATCAAGTTTTTGATAGGACGCGAATTTTTCGCCTCGATCATAGGCGGCAGTTGATGGCGAAAGCACCTCTATCAAAACAGTCGGGTTGAGGAGCGTATCAAAATGTGAATCCTCAAACTGGGGTTCCTCACAGACAACGGCAACATCTGGGTAGGTATATAACCCCGCCGGACTCACCTTCACCCGCATATCGTTAGTGTAAACTTCACACGACCGCGTCCTCAATTGTATGTAAAGTTCACCAGTGACGTGAACTGCGATGAGGTTATGCTTACGGCTTGCCCCCGGCAAAGCCTGTATCCGCCCATCGCGGTATTCACTTTTCGTTAGTGCTTTCCGCTCCTTAGCAAGATATTCTTCAGGTGTTAAGAGGGTTCGTGTCGCAGTGGTTTCTACAGTTTCCATTTTTTTATCTTTCCTTGCGGAGTAATGCGGGTGATTGGTCATTGAAGGTTTCTCTCTATCGAGTCGTCCCTCCATTTCATTACGGGACTTGGTTTTTAATTCTATTTTCACTCGATTCTAAGACGATACTTTCTCATACACTGCCCGATAGATAGATCTGCCCTCTAAGACATACTTCATCTCAAAGTTCGTGGCGATATCTTGATCCGGTCTGAGATCTGTATCAACAGGACGGAGTAGGGGCAAATCTGCAAGCCGTTCCTGAATCTCCCAAAAGTATTCCTCATAATCCGTTACGACATACAATCGACCGCTATCTGCGTTGAGTGTGCGCGTCAAGGCTTCGAGAAAGTCTTGATTCCGAAAAATTCGGCGTTTCTGCTGTCGCTTTTTAGGCCACGGATCTGGGAAATAGATATGATATGCTTGCACAGATGCCGCAGGCACATATCGGGTCAAAAAGTAGTTAGCATCCGTCCATGCAAGACGCACATTTGAAAACGTTCCAGAGGTTCTATCGACACCGAAATGCCGTATGTACTTCTCAAATCGCTCCCGCGTCAATTCAACGTACTTCTGCGCGCGTTCTACGCCGATATAGTTCACCTTCGGATACCGTTTCGAGGCTTCAAGCAGAAAACGTCCCTTACCGAATCCGATCTCTACTTCCACCGGATGCGCGTTCTTAAAAAGAGCTTCCCAATCAATCGGCGCAGCCACCTCGCTGAGTGAAACAGTGTGTTCTGCGATAATATCAATAATCTGGGAGTAGGAGGTCGTATTCTGATAGTAGAGATCGTTGTAGTCGGGATTTTCACGCATTTTTTCTTTTTAGGTATTTTAACCCAAGTTGTTACTCATAAGATTTTAGGCATGCGGAGACTATTTTCATTGAAAGTGATTGATTCTCCGCAAGATTTTGTAGCGTGATGCACGTCGCATCTGGGCGAGTACGCCGCAAAACTTTTAGTTTGCGTCTCCGCAAGCACAATCTGGAAGATTATGCTACAAAGATGGTAACTTGGGTTATTTTAGACAATCAGTTTCTTCTTAAGTACCAGAAACAGAGTTCGTAATGTAATGGAGAACGGATATACGGAACGAGACACCAAAGCATCAAACCCACCTAATCGAACCGCAAGGTATTATAAAAAAATGTGGAGATGCGTTTTAACCAAATTGTCCTGTGGCTGGTAGCCCAACACCTCAACCGCGCCGCTTATATCAAGATAACTCTGCTGATACCCATCAGAGTTCGCAGACCGTCCATAAGTAATCAAATACTTAACCGGTCCCTCGTAATCGACAGCCAAGCCAAAAAGTTGGACGCAATCTCGCGGTGTGAGCAGTGTGCTACAGTGCCGAATGCCACTCGGTTCATAAGTCCCGTTGAAACTCCCGATCCGGATGCTAATGAACCGCATATCGTGCGCATCAACGAGGTACCGTCCCGCAATTTCTGCCATCCCCTTCATCGCACCGTACCAACCGTCCGGACGAAACTGATCCCCTGTCGAAAACCGAGGCGGCGAATTTAACCGCTCATTCCAACCCGAAACATGATTCGTGCTGGCGTATATAATTTTCTGAATCCCACCCTCACGTGCCGCTTCAAAGAGGTTCATAGACGCGCCGATATCGCTGACCTCGCCCGGCACCTTCCCAAGCGAATCTTGGCGGATGTATGCCAGATGCACCAACACATCCTGATCATGGCACAATTCCTGCATCGCAGCGTAGTCGCGAATATCTGCTTGCACGACGCGGGAATCTGCATCCGCAATCGGATCGATATCCATCAATGTGAGTGTATAGGTCCCTTGTTCTTCCCACGCCTTCCAAAGCGCGGTACCGACTGTACCAGCCGCACCTGTAATTAGTACACGTTGCTTCATATTTTTAATGTTCCTTGCGGTTCGTTTTTTTAATTTACCTTGCGGTTCGGTCAAGTGGGTTTGATGCTTTGGTGTCTCGTTCCGTATATCCGTCTTCCATTACATTACAGACTACGGTTCTGACGCTACTTTTTTCGGACTTACGCAAATTGAGCAAATATCGGACATTCAGACGCAAAAGTAGGAATTTCTGCCCTTCTAACCCCCTAAATCCCCCTTATCAGGGGGACTTTAAGAGGAAATGCGTAAGTCCTATTTTTATTAGAAACCCAATATTTAAAAAGTTACTTCCCGTTTTCAGCCTCCAACGCCGTCATAATATCCGCGTGCACTGCCTTCGGATCAGCCACGGGTTGGACATAGAACCGATCAATCGCCTGTCCGCCTAACCCTGAGCATTTACACATCTCAACGTTCAATCCAAGGTTCGCCAAGATACCGCTGAAGTAGTGAAGGAATCCCATCTTTTCCTCGCCGACAACGACGATCTCTGAGTAGCTCCGTGCTGTCTCAACAGTGACATCATCCACCTGCCATGTATCATTCAGGTTCACATAGTGCTTCTCAAAAACCTCTTCAAGTGTGACCGCCTCTGCGAGGAGACTCCGAATGTCAAAATCGAGGTCCCGCTTGAGTTCTTCGTCAAGCGGCATCGGCTCGCCTTGATGGTGAAGCGGTTGATGGACAAGCCGATAGATCTCAAGTTCGATATTCGTATCCTGTTTCGTATAGACGCGCGCGTCTTGGACATCTATGCCGTTCGCGAAAAAGAGTCCGCTCACTATGTGTAACTTGCCAATCCGGCTCGGACTGCAGAGATGCAGCTCGGTAAATCCAGGACGGTCAACAAATTGGACGATCCCTGTGATAGATGTCGCATCCGTTTCCGTAACGGTCGCTTCCGCCTGCGTTGCCATCTTTATATGCATAGCGATCTCTTCAGGCGAAACACTAATACGATAAGAAACCGGCATGTGATGAAGGAATTGCTGAAATTCTTCAACGGGTGCAAAGGCTCCCCACTGCGTCTCCTCTTGACCCACAAAACGCGTGCGTGCCACCTCATACAAACTCTTCAGGTTATGTTTAACCACATGACTGAAGTTCTGCGAACCGTTGGCTTTGGAATCGCAATAGGTAAGTAGGTACAAGGCAGTTAAACGTTCCAACGAGTTAACCTTCTTACAGAATTCGGCGATCGTGCTTTCATCCCAATGGTGATAGCGTGCCAAATCTATCATTGCGAGGTGTTCTCGAATGAGGAAGCAAATCTCGTCTGTCTGCTGTGAGTTGAACCCAAATTCCGGTGCGATGCGTTCCGCTTTTTCCGCACCCGTTATCGGATGGCTCGGATCCGGCTTATCTATATCGTGAAGGAAAAGTGCCATATAGAGCGGACTTGGATCTGAAAGCGATCGGAATGCGGTGTTGAGTTCCTCCAATTCGGAAGTCGGGGAGGGTGCTGCCGGTGAACCAAAACCGCCTGCTGCACCAAACGGACTACTCGACTCCGTTTGCCGGATCTCGTCAAGATACCCAATCGCAACGAGCGTATGTTTCCCAACTGTATACGGGTCGAGGCTCCGTTCGCTCCGAGTCATCATCGCCCTCTCAAAAAGTTCACCACCTTCTCCTAAATGTGACAAGATATTGAGCCTATGCAAACGCGTTAGGGTCTTCGCCACATCACCCGGTATATTTAACAGCTCCGCCATCCGCTTCTGAAAAGTACCCCAATCAAACGCATGAACATAGCGGGAGATAAAAGTGGAAAGCGAGGCATCAATCTCAAAATCGTATTGCTGGAAATAGGTGAACAGCGTAAAGAGTTCACCTGCATCAAGTTCACCGAAGTTATTATCAATGCAGTATAGCAAATCCGTCCGTACCGCAAGCACATCCGAGATAGGAATCCCGTTTGCCAGCATCTTCCGGGTTAACAGTTCCGCTTTGAAATGCAGATATTTCGCTTTTGCGTAATATTCCGCCATGAACGCGTAACGTCCTTCGTCGGTTTCATCTGTTAATCCAAGGACGCGAGCGATCTGCGCCTGCAGCGTATCCTCCTTCTCAGGATAGTAGCTAAGATCATCGTGTGGTGCATCGGCAAGTACATGGAGCAGATTCCGCACTTTGAACATGAAATCAAGGGACGGCATGAGCTGCGCATCCTCGTAGCGTCCGTAGAGTTCCGGTATTGACGTAAAATCTGGGAGTCCGCATATCCAGAGCGCGTATTGAAGCGTCCGAAGTCCACCGCGTCCGGTTTTCACATTCGGCTGGTTCAGATAGATGGTATCTTCAGAAGCCTTGAAAGCGTCCGCCTTAGATTTCAGCAGATCAAGCACAAGCGAGATATCCGATTTTTCGGAGTGCACCGCTTTTCGGAAACGTTCCGTCAGCGTCGCGTCCCCCGCAATAAACCGCATATCAATCAGTGCGGTCATATCTTGGTAGTTCCACTGCGCTATATCCGCCAGCGGTCGATAGATAAAGCTGAACTCAAATCCGGGGATCACCGAGTGGAGGCTATCAAAAAAGTCATAGAACCATCGGATCAGTTCGAGCGTGCTCTCATCGTAAATATCCTCTAAATCCACAGAGGAGGTATAAACAACGTCCACATCCGAGAAATAGCAAAGTTCATTTCTGCCGTAACTGCCGACCCCATAAAGCGCGACATCCGGTGCCCATTCCGCCAATTCCGCCTCTAAGTCAGCGGTGCTAACGTCCGGCAGTTCCTTCAGCACGTCAATCTGCTTCTGGTATTCATCCCGAATCTGGAAGGCGGCAACTTCGTAAACCTTCTGAATCGCGACATCCCACACCTGTGTATGTATGCCACAAGCACTAAAACCACTTTCACCCGCCAAGATACAGGCTTTTAGTTGCTCCCGTTCAGATTGAATGAAAGTCGCCAGTTGTTTCTGTAATTCCTCAAAAGATACATCCAAGTCAGGCACATGGTCATTGAGTCGTTTTTTTATCTCTACGGTTTCCATTTCCGCTTACCCCTAATATATTATTAGCGTAGTTACCTCCAAACAACGAAATGCCTAAAGATTCCATTTAAACGCATTATACATCAAATACGGAAAAAAAACAACTATCGTTTCAATCGCGCTGCCTATAGAACCCGACTTTTTTCCTTGACACACTTTTCTAACCTTGTTAACATGAAAAATCGGGGGATCTGAAAATGAGCGACACCAAATATCGCGTAGCCATCATCGGATGTGGACGGATGGGACAGAACTATGCGGAGGCATATACCACCTATCCCGACACAGAAATTATTGCGATCGTTGATGCGAATGCCCAACGACGAGATGTCCTCGGTGCGCGCTTCAGTGTTGATGCACTCTACGCAGATGTAGAAACCTTATTGCGCAACATTGTGCCGGACATTGCGGTTGTTGTTACACCTACCAAATACATGAAAGATGCTGTGATTGCCTGTGCAGAAGCCGGTGTCAAAGGCATCTCCACGGAAAAACCGATCGCCGCGCGCCTCCAAGATGCCGATGCAATGGTCGAAGCGTGTGCAGAACGCGGCATCGTGTTCGCTGGCGGTAATCTGCAGCGCGCAATGAACGAGGTTCAAGAAGCCGCATCCCGCCTTCACAACGGCGAATTTGGGGACATCAAGGGCGCGAGTGTTCACGGATTCGGCGGTGAAATCTCTGGTGGCGGATGTCAACACATCTCAGTGCTACGGCTCTTCACGAACGCTGAAGTTGAAGAAGTCGTCGCATGGGGCAACCCGCCTGAAGCGTTAAGCGCAGAGACCGATGAAGGTCTCATCATCAATGGACATTTCCAACTCACAAACGGGTTGGCATGTAGCGTCTTCGGAACACAGACACCCTGCCGCGGCGTAGATGTCTGGACAGAGGAGTGCCTCGTCCGATGGGACTGGAACCCTCCAGAGATTTACAAAGGCTATGACCGACACGGTAAACGCATCCGACTTGAACCCAACTACAATCCGTATCCGTGGCGCGAATTCAGTTACCTCACCGGCTCTATCCGCTCATTTTTAGCAGCGGTTGATGGCAATGGACATCCATGGATTACTGGTGCAGACCTCCGACAGGCGTTAGAGGTAGCGATCGCTGCAAAACTCTCCGCAACCCGAAACAGTACGCCTATCAAATTACCGTTGGAAGACAGATCCCTATCACTCTACCCACGTCCCTACCGATGGCTCGGTGGCGACGCAACCGGCAGACCCCAAAGTATCGAAGAAGCGAAGTCGTAGGCACATACCAAGTGCCATAACGGGAGACATAACGGTCAATAACCCCAAGCTAAAGCATGGGGCTTGTGCGAAGCGTATACTAAACGTTCACTCCACAAGTTAAACTATTTTCTACAGTAAAATATCGCAATATCTGTGCGTGGTAGCATAAGCAACGTTTCGGATACTCCCCTCGTCTGATTCATTTTGGATATTGCGATCTGGAAGGGGCAACACACAACCCGCAAGGGAGACTACAAACTATGTTTGTTCCAGTAAAAAGTAAGTCAGGCAAGAAACTAATGCCGACACACCCAAACAAAGCAGGGATGCTTATCAAAAAAGGCTTAGCGACACCTTATTGGTCTAATGGTATCTTCTGTATTCGGCTTAACTACGCGACAGAAGACGAATACACGCAAGATATAGTTGTCGGTGTAGACCCTGGGAGTAAGAAAGAAGGGTTTACAGTCAAATCAGAGAAGCATACCTACTTGAATATCGAAGCCGACGCACACAATAAAGTCGGTAAGAAAGTCGCGAAACGTCGTGAGTTGCGTAGCAGTAGGCGTTCTCGTAAGTGTCCGAATCGCAAGCACAGAAAGAACCGTAATGCGGG
>JAAXHI010000348.1 GCA_012270875.1 Candidatus Poribacteria bacterium
CACCGACCGGCATCCGAAAACATGATGTAGAAATTTTTAACGGATTGCGGTATACTTTTTAATGGCTATCGGTTATCGGCTATCAGTCGTCGGTTAAGAAGCACTTCTTTAACAATCTACCCAAATTTTGCTCAGACGCGGAAAACCAATTTAGCCAGTGAGAATGCTTTACATTCTGGACACCAAGAAATAATGAATTGTTATTAGGAAACCTCTTTACTCTCACTGCGAGGCAACTGACAACTGACAACTGACAACTACAAAAAAAGGAGTCATTTTATGAAGGTAGTGAAAACTTGTACGTGGCAGGTAAAAATAATAATCTACATCGGTGTGTGTCTTATCGCGCTGTCGAATATTGTGTGGGCAGATGGGCATCTCCAAGTCAAAGAAGCAGAGAAAAAACTCGTCCTAAAGGGTAAGATTTCTGAAGCACTCGGTGAATACGAGGCACACCTAAAAGGAGCCGTTGAATATCTTGTCTGTGGGCGCGACGGCAAAGAATATGAGAGCATTATCGTCGTTGATGCGACTGCAAAGGAAATTTACGATGTGCTCGATAAACTCGGTATTGCGGTCGGTACACCTCCCGGTTATGACGACGAAAAAGATGAACCGACACCACCAACGGGTACCGAATTTATTCTCTCTGTCGAATGGAAGGTCGATGACAAAGCGAAAAAAGTCCGTGCCGAAGAACTCATTTTCAATGTGAAAACCAAAAAACCGATGCAACAGGTTACTTGGATCTATTCCGGTTCACGCGTCGTCGCAGATCTGGATAGTGACGATGAAGATGCGATGATACCGCAAGCGTTTATGAGTAATGACCTGGTCGCTTTACGACGGTTTGACGCAAGCGCGCTCTTTCAAAATCCGCTGCCTGAGTCGGAAGAGGAAAATATCTATAAAAAGAACGAAGCACTGCTCCCAAAACTTGGGACACCCGTCACACTCACGATTGAGGTTAACCGAAAGATGCAACTGTTTGTGCTAATCAGTGGGAAGGTTCAAGGCGTAGGGTTCCGTAATTTCACGCAGATGAACGCGAAGCAGCTCGGCATCAACGGCTACGCGAAGAACTTACCAAACGGGAAGGTTGAAGTCATCGCTGAGGGTGATAAGTCGCAGTTGGATGCGTTAATCGCTTTATTAAAGAGGGGACCGCGCTTTGCGAGGGTTGATTCGCTGGATGTTGACGAGCGTCCGTTCACAGGAGAATATAAGACCTTCGGTATTCGGTATTAGATCATGACGCAAACGTCATTAGACTTCACATCCGGAATCCTCCTCGCCGCAGGACTCTCCACTCGGATGGGAGCACCGAAGCAGCTACTCCCTTTTGGTGAAAGCACTATCGTTGAAACCGTGGTGGACAATATGCTCGGTGCCAAATTCGATGAGGTTATCGTCGTTGTTGGGCATCGTGCCGAGGCGATTCAAAAACAATTGGGGACGCGTCCGATCAAAACCGTTTTTAACCCGGATTACCGCGACGGTATGTTAACCTCCGCCCAGACAGGCATCCGAACACTTGAAACCAGCGACGCGTTCGCGCTCATGCTTGTCGATCAACCCTTCATCACATCGGCACTGATTGATCGAGTTGTTGATGCATATCAGCGGACGGAGAACGGGATCGCCTTACCGAGTTATAACTATAAGCGCGGTCATCCTGTCATTTTTGATCAGAAATATGCCAGCGATATTCTGGCACTCACTCCAGAGAGCGACGGCGTGCGAACACTTTTTAAAAAGTATGGCGATGATATTCATTATGTTACCGTAGATACAGACGCTGTGCTACGGGATATCGATTACCGCGAAGACTATGAGCGCGCCCTAAAGGAGAAATAGATATGAAAGAGTCTCGCAAAGACGCACCAGAAATTCCCGAATCAATACCGACCACCGTGACGTTGGAAGAATTTCTTGAGAACGATGTCCCAGGCTATGAATACATTGACGGCAAATTAGTCCTAAAGTCACCACCAGAAAGGCTCTTACCGATTCCCACGACGATGACACCGGAAGAATTTCTTGAGAACGATGTCCCAGGCTATGAATACGCGAAAGGAGAATTAATACCGATATCTCCAGCAACGAGAAGACATGGTAAGATCAGTGCAAAGGTTACATGGCATTTGTCCTCACATGTCTACGAAAATGGGTTGGGGGAATTGTATACCGCAGAAACAATATTTCAGGTTGGCGACCGCATGATGAAACCGGACGTGGCTTTCGTTTCAACGGACCGCTTGGATGTTGACGAAGATAAAACGTTCCCGATACCTCCCGACTTGGCGATTGAAGTGATCTCTCCGACAGATGTTCACTACCGTATTGTCCAAAAGGCGTTTGACTATCTGGAGGCAGGGACCCGTCTCGTCTGGGTACTTGATCCTGTCGCCAAAGCGGTGACGGTATACCGTTCTGAGAGCGATATTGAAACGCTTACGCACGCAGCCACGTTGACAGGTGAGGATGTCGTGCCAGGGTTTGCTTGCCCCGTGGGGCAGCTCTTTGATTGATATGTTAAAGGGGAATGGGTTAAGATGGATCAGAAACCTGCCCGAAACGAAGTGGAGGGCAGCGCGGGGGACGATTATTTAAAAAATGTTTAAATCTATCGAAAATGTTCAAGATGCTTGTGAGAAACACGCATATATCGCAGATAAGGGTTTAGCGACAACCCTCTATCTCGCGCACCACCTGAAAAAACCTATCTTTTTGGAAGGCGAACCGGGGGTCGGTAAAACAGAAGTCGCTAAAGTACTTGCGGATTCCATAGGTGCGAAACTCATCCGATTGCAGTGCTATGAGGGTCTGGATGCAAACAGCGCACTGTATGAATGGAACTATACACGCCAAATTTTACAACTCCGAATAGATGAGACCCGTGGACGCGATAAAGAACAGATCGGCACTGACCTCTTTAGCGAGACATTTTTGCTGAAACGTCCGTTGTTGGAGGCTATCCAGAGCGATGACGATGTGCCACCCGTCCTGCTCATTGACGAGGTGGACCGGAGCGATAGCGAATTCGAGGCGTTTCTGCTCGAAATCCTATCCGATTTTCAGATCACTATCCCCGAAATCGGCACCATCCAAGCGAAACATATTCCATACGTGGTGCTTACCTCGAACCGGACACGTGAGGTCCATGAAGCACTCAAACGGCGTTGCCTCTATCAGTGGATTGACTACCCGACTATCGAAAAAGAATTGGCGATAGTGCAGACGAAACTGCCGCAGATTGATGAACATCTCGCACAGCAGTTATGTCAGATCATGCAACTCTGGCGGCAGGGGGATTACTATAAAAAGCCGGGGGTGGCTGAAACGCTGGATTGGGCATTAGCGCTCATCGCGCTCGGTAAGGGACAACTGGACGCAGATGTCGTCGCTGAAACGCTTGGCTGTGTCTTCAAATATCAGGATGATATTCAACGGGCGCGCACCGTAGAACTATCCGAGTTAGGGTTATAGTAATGAATCAAAGCGGCAAAGGTCAACGTGCTGAAATAAAAATCTTTAGGGGTGTCGGTTACCTCCTTTTAGTCGCTGCAGCTTTCTGCACGATGGTCCCGCTGCTGTGGTTATTGACCTCCTCTTTTAAAACCGCAAATGAGATTTTCGCGGTCCCGATTCAATGGCTTCCCAGTTTCCCACCGCGCGTCGCTGCGTCTCCTTATATTGTTGAAGACGCTTATCCCAAGATTGAGAAACCGATGGCGATAGATGAAACGACATGGAAGGCTCTACAACCTACCCTCACGCAGGCAATCTGGACGAAGGCGCAAACGCACATCGCAGCAAACGCACAACTTGCCAATTACGTGCCTTCCCCAAAATTACAGACGGAAATGATAGAGGGATTATGGCAACAATTGGTGACGAGTTTGCCAGATGCGATATGGGATGGCACACAGGCATCTATCACTACTGCAGTGCAGGACGCTGTGATTCCAGAGGCAGTTGACACGATTTGGGGTTCTGTGTATCGTGAAGTCGCCTTTGGCACACTCCAGATAGAGGATCTCGATTTCAATCGCACGCCTGTTGAAGATGTGAAATGGGAAGTGCTCCAAGGAACAGACGCTCGCATTCGTTCATCTGCGGATACTCAGACCGTTGCGAGTTTATCTTACGATTTCCAAGATAGCGATACCCTTCATATAACCGCTACTATCCCTACTTCTGTCCCGGTTGATCAGATTCGACGTATCACGCTACCTGTCCGTGGGGATGCCTCGTACCACCGTCTCTCTTTAACTGTGACTGTCCTGCAGTCTAAAGAGATGAACACTACCGCCAACGGTATTACGTATCAACCGACACAACCCTTTGTTTTGGATAGCGCGTTGTGGAAGGACGCTGTATGGCGACTTCACGGCATCCCGGGTGAGTTAGAAGCATCACATATTACGATGCAGCAAACGGAAACAACGCACGCAATCCAGTCTATGATCGGCGCAGAGACTGGCAATCAGTTGTTCTTACAATTAACAATCCATCAACCGTCTTACTTGTCAATCGTCTGGGATAAGTTTACCTCGAACTATCGAAATCTGTGGAAGACAGTCCCGTATAACCGCTACTTTATCAACAGTGTTTTCATCGCCACTGCGTCAACGCTACTGACACTGTTTTTCTGTTCTCTCGGCGGCTATGCGTTCGCCAAGTATCAATTCCGCGGTCAGAAAATTCTGTTCGGTATCCTGCTTGCCTCAATGATGGTGCCGTTTCAGGTATTGCTTGTTCCATTGTTTGGACTGATGTACGATGTGGGTTGGCTGAATAGTTATAAAGCAATTATCATCCCATTTTCAGTCGGCGCGTTCGGCGTATTTCTGATGCGCCAATTTATCGTCACGATTCCATCGGAGTTGATAGACGCTGCCCGTATTGACGGTTGCTCCGAATTCGGTATCTATTATCGGATTGTGTTACCTATTATCAAACCGGCACTGGGTGCATTGACCATCTACTCATTTTTAGGTTCATGGAACGGTTATCTCTGGCCCCTCATCATTTTACGCGATGAGGCGAAATATACGTTGCCGATCGGCTTAGCGAACCTCGTCGGCATCTATCGTCAAGATTACGGCATGCTAATGGCAGGAACACTGCTCTCGCTAATGCCGATTGTTATTCTATTTCTCGCGATGCAGCGTGAGTTTGTGCAAGGGATTACTTTAGGAAGCGTCAAGGAGTGAAAAAATGTCAAATTACACAACGGTCACAAAAACGTCAGCGATACGAGAAGGGCGCGGAAAAGCGTTCACCGTCAATGGAAGACGCATTGCTATTCTCAATGAAAACGGTACATTTTGTGCTGTTGACAACACCTGTCCGCACGCCATGGGTTCACTCGGTAGGGGCAGAATCCGAAATGGGATTGTCGTGTGTCCCGTCCACGGTTATGCTTACGACACGGAGACAGGCGAATGTCAAACCGATCCGCGCCTCCGCATCAGAACCTATCCCTTGATTGTTGAGGACGAGGAGATCAAAGTTGAGGTAAAGCAGTGAAATCCAATTGTGTATACATAATCCTTTTAGGTATTGTGTTCTGCTGCTGTCTGGTTCTTTTGAACAAATCGTTTTGCGAACCGCAAAAATCCGAGAATAAAATGGGGAAAGACAATACCGAAGATGTTTGGGATGTGTTCTCGGATCTGCACCACAATGACAGGGGCAAGTTGCAAACTTATTGGGCGAGCGTACCCGAGTTTCAGGCGGCGTTGGCTGCCTCTCTCAAGGCAAGAATTGATGCAGGCGTTGTTAATGGAAAAACGTCACTCCCACCCAACTTTGTTTGGTACGGGTTCATCTCGAGTTTTCCTGAGCCGTTGCGTGAGGATTTGTATGCGCATGCCCAAAAGGTCTTGGAAAGCAGCCCCGACAATGGAGCCGCCGCAAAATTTGCAGCTATAATACTCGCCGGAACCCCGTGGGACCTACCACGTGATGGTTTCTGGGATGTTGTTGAGAAAGCAATGGTACTGCTGCCAAACGACGTTGAAGTCTGCTATCTGGCTTTTGAAAAGGCTGGTTTTGATTATCTCCACGAAGAAGCCGTTACCGCACTCGAAAGACTCTTTGAACGGCATCAAGCACACCAAGCACCTATTGTGACATCTCGCTTCCAACGGAACGTGCAGGAAAATGGGCAGCCTGCTTTGTCACAATGGGTATACCGTTTCTGTTATGATTACGAATATGTAACATCAAGACCTAACGATTTTTATCAACGGCTTGAAGACGACCACCCGCTCAGGGAACGATGGACTACACTGCTCGGCAAGATTCAACAGGTTTTTGAAGAACAGTTAAAACTGACACCTGACGATTGGAATAACACAAGGATGCTCGCCGAAATTCATGAGGTCTTAGGGAATACTGAAGAAGTTCAAGCCGTTTTTCAGAGATTACAATTGGTATTGAAAAATCGGTTAAAGCACAATCCGGATGACCGAACTGCTTGGAGCGGTTTAGCTAAAATCCACGAAAAGTTAGGCAACTCCGAACTCGCACACGCATATCGGGTGAACGCCGATCCCACACTGGCATGGGTGGGTAAAGTCTTGCCCGATTTCTCATCTGCTGTTGATTTGGATGGAAAACCCGTTTCACTCGCCGACTACCGTGGTAAAGTTGTTTTGCTTGACTTCTGGAGAACGCGGTATACCGACAGGATACCGACACTCGAAACTGTATACGATAAGTATCATTACAGAGACTTTGACATTATTGGGATAAGTCTTGATGTAGATGAGACGGTGTTACGCGAATTTATTGAGGAAAATCCGTTGCCGTGGCGACAGATCTTTGACGGCAAGCGGTATGAGGGCCCCTTGGCACAGCAGTATGGTGTCCGTAGTATTCCGAGAATGTTTCTCCTTGATCGAGAAGGCAAGGTTATTTCAGCTAATGTAAGGGATAGCATGCTTGACAAATTTGTTGCCAAGGAGATAGAACGAGAGATGGATTGATGCCTACCTCCTTGATGGAGATAGCACTAAAAATCCGCACGCACACCTACCATGAACGAGGTTTTATGAATCGGTTCAAACTGCGAGACACCTTCCGCTGTTTCAACGCGACGGAACCGGTACTCGCGGGTAACAATCGTTTCAATCGGCGGATAGATTGTATAGCCAATCTGTAGACCGAGTGCAGACTTTTCATTGAGATTAAACAGGTCGCCAAAGAAATTCGCATCATCCCCTTCGCCGATATCGCGTTTTGTATAGAACGCCTGAACTCTGAAACGCGGAATTAACTCCGACACTGCGGCTGCCATATACAGTTTGGGTGAGCTATTGGTATAGTCTTCAAATGTCCCAAACAGGTGGAGGTTTTCCCCCGGCTTCCAGAGGATTTGTGAAAAGAAGCCTCGTCTTTGTTGACTGTTCGTTTCGATATCAAGGAGATCGGACATATCGGGTTCGGATGATAGTAATTTCGCAGATTCGTATGTATAATCAAAGACAGAAGGGATGTATCCTGCCTCAAAGACGCGGTACTCAAATTTGAAACTGGCTTTGGGGATGGCAAATCCGACACCGATAGCGTTGCCCCATGCGAACTCTGTTGTGGATTTCGCCTCTCCCCCTATCGGATCACTTTCCAATCGTCGGGTCGATTCCTGCTCAGGTGATTCAGTTTCTAAAGATTCTTCAGGCACTGCCCCCGGTGCTTCGGATGCAGTGTTAAGCACGGCAAGATCATTATAGAGATCAAGCCGAAAATCGCTTCTCTCAATAATCGGGAATCCTACGTCCACGCCTAAGGCAGTCAACGGATCTTCCCGGTCTTCTTGTGGATTTGGATCGATATCGGTAAGATAGGTCAATCCGAGTTCAAATCGTGTGAAAAAGTTATTATTTTCCTCACGTAGAAACGGACGATAAAACCCGCGCCCCCCGAAGATTAAGGGGTTTCCAAGGTCATTCACCACTGTTTCAACGCCGTATCGGTTATTGGATTTCCTAAGATTTACGCGGACCCCGCGCCGGTCATAATTAGAATAACCTGACATAATTGAACCGTGTCCAATTGTTGTATAATCCAATTCCCCTAAACGGAAATAAAACGGGTCATAAGGTTCGGCATAACTGACGTAGCGGATGAGTCTTAGCCATGTGCTTGGACTGTCCCACGATTCACCATCTTCGGCGAGGAATTGGGAGCCAGCATCTGATGCGTAAGGGTTGTAGAGTACAACCAAATCTAACCCGATATTGACTTTTCCGAGTGGGATGTCCGGTTGTGCTTGAAGTTGAATGTAAGGGTCTGTACCAATGAAGGTCAGACCACCGCCGTATAACCCGCTTGTTAGGAAGTCGGGTCGTTCCATCGCTGCTAAGCCGGGATCTTCTTCGGCACCAATAGAAATTGGTAGGGTCAGGAGCATAAATAAGACTCCAATTGTTAAAGCAGAGGTGCCGCTTCTATAAGGTGTAAAAACCTCATCTCTTTTCATGACGTAACAATCCTTCCATCTTTCATGTGGATAATGCGATCGGCGTTCTCTTTTAATCCTTCGTGATGCGTTACGATCGCAATAGTTGTTTGGTATTCCCGGCGTAGTTCTTGAATCAGGTTCATTAAATTGTCGCTTTGGCGACTGTCTAAATTAGCGGTAGGTTCATCGGCGAAAACGATCTTCGGACGATTGGCAAGCGCACGTGCGAAGGAGACCCGCTGTTTTTCGCCACCAGAGAGTTGCGCGGGTCGATGGTCGAGGCGTTCACTTAAGCCGACCTGTGTCAGGAGTTCTATCGCACGCTTTTCGGCTGCATCGGTCTTTGTGCTGGCGATGTCCATAGCGACCATCACATTTTCAAGGGCAGTGAGGTAGGGCAGCA
>JAAXHI010000142.1 GCA_012270875.1 Candidatus Poribacteria bacterium
TCCAAAACTACTTATTGCGAAAAATATTGACGAACCCACGGACATTATGCTATATTCTATAACAACAAAATTTGGTTTCTAACCCTGCTAAAATTTCCTTAAGTTTCATAAATACTCTTTAACTCTTTTGGAGGAAAATTATGCCCCTGAAAACCCTTAAGCAACTCGTTGCCGAAGCGAAAGCAAACGTTGGACACATATCACCCGATGCACTCACAGAGGCTACAGCGTCGATCATCCTCTTAGATGTCCGGGACGAACCGGACTACGATGAAGAACATCTACCGAATGCCGTTTCACTGCCGCGCGGTTATCTTGAACTCGATATTGATGAGGTCGCTCCTGATGCAGACACGCACATTGTCACATACTGCGGTGGCGGCACCCGTGCGACCCTCTCTGCAAACACGCTAAAAAACATGGGTTATGAAAACGTTTCAGTACTCACTGGCGGTTTCCGCGGCTGGAAAGCCGAAGGACTGCCTACCGAAAAATCTGATGAATAAGTAGCATTATTACATTAGCATAGATAACAGACTTTGTCAATATCTTAGTAGTACCAGCAGACGGGACGATTAGGCTTTCAACAAACGCAATCGTCCCGTGCCTAACCACATAGAACAGATACCAACGGAGCAAACATGCGCAACAGATATATCCTCTTAGTCTTCATACTCCTAACACTTTTCATTGGCGATAGCATCGGGCAGGAGAAACAACTCAACGTCTTTACATGGTCCGGCTATGTTAGCGATGATATTCGCGAGGGATTTGAAAAGGAGTTCGGGGTTACCGTTCTTGTTGATACCTTTGCCAGTAACGAAGACCTTCTCACGAAATTGATGGCAGGTGCGACAGGGTATGACATCATCATGCCGTCTGACTACATGGTATCCATCTTAATCAAGCAGAACCTGTTAGCCGAATTGAACCGCGACAACATCCCGAACTTTCAGAACATCAGTCCGCTGTTTCTCGGTAAATACTTTGACCCAGAAAACCAATATTCTATCCCGTACACGTTTGGCACGGCAGGTATCGCTTATGATTCGGCTGTCGTTTCGCCAGCACCCGATAGTTGGGCAGTGCTCTGGGATGCGCAATACAAGAACCAATTCAGTATGTTAGACGATCAGCGCGAAACGATCGGCGCTGCACTTAAGTTTCTCGGATACAGTCTCAACACGACCGATCCGAAGGAAATCAAAGCCGCGAAAGAGAAACTCATCGCTCAGAAACCGCTCGTGAAGCAGTATAAGAGCGAGGCGGAGGAGCTGCTTATCGCCGGAGAGATCGTTATGGCGCACTGCTGGAGTGGTGATGCGTTTCGCGCAGCCGAGACGCGTCCGACGATCCGGTACGTTATTCCGAAAGAGGGTTCAAGTCAATTTATCGATGCTGTCTGCATCCCGAAATTCGCTCCCCATAAAGCACTCGCTGAGCAGTTCATCAACTATCTCCTCCGTCCTGAAGTCAATGCCAAGGTTACTGCCTTCACGAAATACGGGACCTGTGTGCCGACCGCGAAAGCGTTCTTACCCGAAAACCTACGCGAACACAAATTCATCTATCCACCGAAAGAGGTGCTGGAGTCTCTCGAATGGTTGAAAGATCCCGGTGATTTCACGAGACACTACGATCGCGCATGGGAAGAGCTCAAAGGGAAATAAACCTTTTCATCGATGATGGCTGGCGAGGTTTCTTGGGAGGAAACACCCAAGCAAAACACCTCGCCTTTTTTAATTGAATGTGTGATTTTTGATTATTTTGAAGAAAACAGAGAGCGTCGCAACTAAAGATGGAAATCTCTCCGTAATCCCCTAAGTTGTAAATAGAAAATTTGTGTCTGAGAAGGTGATACTATGAAAGTTTCAAAAACACTCTCATTCATGTTTCGGAACCCCATTCCCTTCATCGTTCAGTTGATGTGCTGGTTTCTTTATGCCGCCCTACAAGTTATGTCAGAGACACCTCACCCAGAGAGATCATTGATAAGTGAGGTTTCTTTCATAGATGGATCATTGCCGGGTATCGTCCGGTTAGCAGAAACCTCGTTTGACAACCTTCCTGGGTCCCTTGAAAATTTTGCCGTAATCGTTTCAATCATTTTCGACGAAGTTATCGTAGAGGTAATGCATGAAGGTTGGGTTTTTATTGCTATCTTCGCGTTCATTATTGGCTATAGAGAAGCGAGAGGGAACCTAAAAGGCATTGCCAAAGAAAGACAGACATGGATGCAGTGGTACGATCAGCAACAGGGAGCGGTAAATCGAGAAGACTCCGTTGCGCAGCCGCCATCAACACTGGAAGATACCCAAGCCAACTCCTATTTCAGAAAAGCCCAAAAGACAGTGTTTTCTATGGTTCGCAATCCGATGCTATTTATCCTTCATTTCGTATGCTGGTTTTTACCCTTTTTTCTCCTGCTCCTAATAGATTGGGCACATGTTATTGAGACAGCACGCGATTTAGTGAAAATTATTCCTTTCTTCGTTACATTTGTTGCCATACCTGCCTTTCTCACCAGTTACCAAGAGACACGCGGCACCGTAAAAGGCATTGCCAAAGAAGGAGAAGTCTGGACAAAATGGTATCAACGACAAATCAACGCGACAGCACAAGGTTATGCCCTCGCCGCCCCACCCCCATCGTTAGAAATTTCCTAACTGTAGTAACAGCAAGATTTCATAGAAAAATATCTCATATACAAGAGGGTCTCTGTCATGAAAGATAAAAGAACACTGTTATTCAGGCTTTGGAGTCCGACAACTTTTATCGTCTATTTTCTTGCGTGTTGGATCCTGTTTTCTGCTACACTCACTATATGGGACGAATCCTTCAGATATGGCACAGGACCGGATGCGGCTGAGGCAGCAGAAGGTGCTTTTGCGAATTTGCCTGGGTCCCTCTGGAAATTAGTCACAGCCGTTTCGATCATCACTGAAGAAATCATTCACGATTTCATCTTTTCTTATAGGCTATGCCTGTTTATTATCCCGCTTGCACTCACATTTAGTTACAGGGAGGCGAGGAGCAGCCGAAACGGTGTTACTACAGAGCGACAGACATGGATGCAGTGGTACGATCAGCAACAGTTAGTAAAGGCACAGCAAGGCACTTATGAGACACCCCCATTATCAGAAAACATACCGAGCGGTTCCTATTTCATATCTGTACGCGAAACAGCGTTATTCATGTTTCGGCACCCGATACTTCCCGCCGGTCATTTCGTATTTTGGTTTACACTGTTCGCGCTTCCTACCCTATTTGATCCAAGCGATTTTGTCCGATCGCTTCCCGAAATCGTTATTCTCGCTGTTATATTCACGCTCATACTTAGCTACCGCGAGGCGAGAAGCAACCTGAAAGGAGTGGCGATAGAGAGAGCCATCTGGACGAAGTGGTACCACCGGCAAAGCAAAGCGATTGCTCAGGAAGATTCTTTTGAAGAACCCCCATCATCGGAAAACAGGAAGAACTATTTTTATCTCGGAGAAATCTCAGAAACCCTGTTTTTCATGGTGCGTAACCTGAAGCCATTTATTATTCATCTTACGTGTTGGATTTTCACATGCGCGCTTTTATTCTTTACGACACTTCCACCCTCAAAAACGCCTGAAGATATTTTTGAAATATTTGAGCTAATAGGATTCTTTGGACAATTGCTGCCTTGGATTTTTATAATCGTTTTCGTCATCAGTTACCGAGAGGCAAGAGGTAACCTAAAAGGCATTGCCAACGCGCAACAAGTATGGATGCGGTGGTATCAAAGGCAACAGGAAACGATAAGCCGTGGAGACATTTTTGAGGAACCGCCCCCATCAGAAAACATACAAACGGATTCTTATTTCAAGCTCGCACAAAAGACGATATTATCCATGCTACGCAACCCGATGCGTCTTATGATTCATTTCATCGGCTGGGTTTCTGTTGTTATTTTAGGGTTCGGTGAAGTTGGAAGTTCTATGCCGTTCCTTTTTATGGTTATACCTGCTCTGATCTCCAGTTACCAAGAGGCGAGAGGCACTGTAAAAGGCACCGCTAAAGAAGAAGAAGTCTGGACAAAGTGGTATCAACGACAGACTGAAGCAAAAGCACAAGGTTACACACTCGCCGAGCTGCCACCAGCAATAAATGTGAGATAACCACTCTACATAAGAGTCATCGTAAGCCACGGATATTGCTGTTTCGCACGCGCCAGATTGATTTCTTCTGGCGCATTTGTTTTGTCAACTCACCTAAAGTAAGGATACTGCCTGATGAATTGAATGCTGATTGCTGACAGCCGACGGCTGACGGCTGATGGCTAATAAAAAAGATTGACTTCTGTTACAAAAATAGGATATGATAAGGCAAATTGTAAATTTAAAGGAGCAACAACTGAGTGAGCAGACCTAATATCCTATTCATCATGTCCGACGACCACGCTTCACACGCTATCAGCAGCTACGGGAGTCGGATTAACCAAACACCACATCTTGATCGTATCGCAGATGGCGGCATGATTCTCCATAACTGTTTCTGTGTCAACTCTATCTGCACACCGAGCCGCGCGAACATTCTGACGGGCAAACACAGCCATCTTAACGGTGTTAAGAATATAGGGGATCATCTCGACGGCAGAAGACCGAACGTCGCGAAGATGCTACAGGCAGATGGCTATCAGACCGCAATGGTCGGCAAATGGCACCTCGGACACGGCGGTGATGCCGACCCAACAGGCTTTGACTACTGGAACGTGCTACCCGGTCAAGGACTCTACCACGATCCCGTGATGCTCGAACCGCAGGGGAGGACGACACACAAAGGCTATGCTACCGACATCATTACCGATTTCTCGTTGGAATGGCTGCAGAATCGTGACAAGGACCGCCCCTTCTTTATGATGTGTCACCACAAGGCACCACACCGTCCATGGGATTCCGACGAGAAACATGCCGACATGTTCGAGGACGGCGATGTTCCGATGCCAGACAATTTTTTTGACGATTACGCGAACCGTTCCAACGCTGCGAAGGAAGCGAAAATGCGGGTTTTCGATCACATGACTGAAAGAGACCTCAAGATTGATAAACTCGGTCCGCCGCCGGAGGGACTCTCCGATGAAGAGATGGCAAACTGGAATTATCAGCGATATATCAAGGAGTATCTCCGCTGCGTCGCCTCAATTGATGATAACGTTGGACGGATACTCGACTACCTCGATGAAGACGGTATCGCTGACGATACAATCATCATTTACACCTCTGACCAAGGGTTTTTCTTAGGCGATCACGGCTGGTATGACAAACGATTTATGTACGAGGAATCGTTACGGATGCCTTTCCTTATCCGCTATCCGCGCGAGATTCAACCCGGCAGTACGTCCGATGCGATGGCGTTAAACATAGACTTCGCAGAGACGTGGCTCGACTACGCAGGGGTCTCAATTCCAGACGATATGCAAGGCGAAAGTCTACGTCCGATCCTCAGCGGCGAGACACCTGACGACTGGCGAACGTCCATGTATTACCGTTATTGGATGCACCTCGCACACCACTATGTTCCCGCACACTATGGGATACGGACGGATCGCTATAAACTCATCTACTACTACGGCGAGGCACTCGGCACAACGGGTTCACTTGATGAATCGAAAACACCGGAATGGGAACTTTTTGATTTAGAGAAGGATCCCGACGAGATGTGTAGCGTCTACGACGATCCGGCATACGCGGATATTGTCACCGAATTGACAGCAGAATTATATCGACTCAAAGCAGAGGCAGGCGACGAAGAGTAGTTTTCGGTTATCAGTTGTCAGTTGGGAACGTCCTACTTTCTACAGAGACCTCTTAACTGATTGCTGACCGCCGATGGCTGACGGCTACAAAATATGGAGGTACAAAATGGCAACGCAAACCCCTCTCGACAACATTGAACCCGGTATGAAAGTTACGGCACAGATGTCGCCGGAACCGAGCGAGGCAGACTTGGAGTTTGCTAAGCAGATGGATGTGGAGTATGTCGTCCTCTGGACAAACGGCGAGAACGCAAATTACGATTATTTTATGAGCCGCCGCGAGATTTTTGAGAACGCAGGACTCAAAATCTACGGGTTTGGCAACAGTGATGTCCACAATCAGGACGGGATTGTGCTGAACTTAGAAAACCGAGACGCGAAAGTTGAACAGTACAAGCAATACATCCGCGATCTCGGTAGAGCTGGAATTCCGTATACGACCTACGCACACATGGGGAACGGTATCTGGAGTACTGAACGTGAGACGACCCGGGGTGGCGCAAGCGCAAGGGCATTCAACCTTGAGACTGCCGAAGAGGGACACTGGGGCGGGAATCTATATAAGATGCCGCTCTCACACGGGCGCGAATACAGCGAAGAGGAACTCTGGGATAACTACACGTACTTCATCAAACAGGCGGCACCCGTCGCCGAGGAAGCCGGTGTGATGATCGGTATCCATCCGGACGATCCCCCTGCGATACATCTTGCCGGAATACCGAGATGTATTTTCAGCAGTTTTGAAGGCTATAAACGCGCACTCGAAATCGCTGATAGCCCGAATGTTGGGATGTGTTTCTGTGTCGGTTGCTGGTTAGAAGGCGGCGACCTGATGGGCAAAGATGTGATTGAGTCGATCCGCTATTTCGGCGAACGGAACAAGATATTCAAGGTCCATTTCCGTAATGTTGATCAGCCGCTCCCACATTTCGTTGAGACCTTCGTTGATAACGGCTATCAGGATATGTATCACGTGGCGAAAGCCCTCCGCGAAGTGGATTTCAACGGTGTCCTGATTCCAGATCACATTCCGAGCATGGCGGGTGATCATCGTGTCGGTACAGCGTACACGATCGCCTATATGAACGCCCTTGTGAAGCGAGCCAATGAGGAGGTCGCTGCGTGAGAATATTCGCGCGCATTGCCTTGCTACTGCTCTTAAACCTCTGGTTGACAGGGTGGATAGGGACGTTTGCAGCCGACTGGAACGACTTTCTTGGTCCAGAACGGAATGGCAAATCGCGGGAACAGATAGATATCCGCCCATGGGGAAAAACGGGTCCACCGATTGTCTGGCAGAAGGAAATTGGCACCAGTTACGGTGCACCCATTGTCGCGAACGGGAGACTCTTTATCTTCGCACGCCACGGGAATATGGCGCGTCTTACCTGCTTGGAGAGTGTCACTGGCAACGAACTTTGGCGGTTTGAATACCCAACAGACTACGAAGATATGTACGGTTACAACAATGGGCCTCGATGTTGTCCGGTTGTTGATGAAGACCGCGTCTATATCTTCGGCGCGGAAGGGATACTACATTGTGTCAGCGTTTCAGACGGTGAAAGTTTGTGGGAAGTAGACACTACGGCACAGTTTCACGTCGTGCAAAACTTTTTCGGTATCGCTTCAACACCCGCAGTCGAAGGCGAGTTGCTCATCGTTCAGATTGGCGGCTCGCCACCGGGCAGCCCGAAGGATATCTGGGGCGCGAAGGGTAGACCCGATCCGAACGGGAGTGGTATCGTCGCCTTTAACAAGTACACAGGTGAGATCGTCTACCAAATCGCCGATGAACTCGCGAGTTACGCGAGTCCAATCTTTACCACTATTGATGATAGACGGTGGGGGTTTGCGTTCCTGCGCGGTGGACTTGTCGGTTTTGAACCGCAAACGGGTGAAATAGATTTCCACTATCCGTGGCGGCACCCGAAGATTGAATCCGTCAACGCTTCGAGTCCGGTTGTTGCCGATGATTTTGTCTTTATTAGCGAATCGTACGGCATTGGCAGCTCCGTACTCAAGGTGCATCCGGGTGGTTACGAGGTCGTTTGGAAAGATCGGGCATCGCGCAGAAACAAGTCCATGGAGTTGCACTGGAACACCGCCATCCATCATGAGGGTTACCTCTATGCCTGTAGTGGACAACGACCCAACGGTGCGGAACTCCGTTGTGTAGCACTCAAGACGGGCAAAGTCGCATGGGGACAACGCGTCGATGAGCGTGCATCGCTGCTGTGGGTGAACGACGCTTTCATCTATCTCGGTGAATACGGACGCTTAATGCTCCTTAAATGCACGCCAGAGAAATTAGAAGTAATTTCGCAAGCAGTACCGAAAGATAAAAACGGTCGTTCGTTAGTGAAATATCCTGCTTGGGCAGCCCCAGTGCTTGCAGACGGGTATCTTTACATCCGTGGCAAAGATCGCCTCATCTGCTTCGACCTACGTTCAAGCACGGAGTAATTTTACGTGAAGTGGATGCCAGACGTTTTTAACCCCCTAAATCCCCCTTATCAGGGGGACTTTTGAAACTGTTACGGTTTCCACAATGTCGCTTCAATGAACCGTTCACCGTCGGGTTCTTCATCAAAGTAGTAGACAGTTACGATAGTCCCATCAGGTCGTTGGATTGTGCGAGGGTAGCCGATGTCGTGGTCGCCGCCGTTATCGCGTAAGACGATTTCCTCACTCCAGGTTTCACCTGCATCACTGCTCAACTTCGCACAGATCCGATGCGGTGCATCCCGATAACCATAGATAAGACATAGCCTACCGTCGTGAAGAAGCGTTAGCGTCGGTGGATTCCCGCCACGTCCGGTATCTTCCACCGGTCGATTCATGTAATTCCATGTCTGTCCGTTATCATCTGAGCTATAGAGATCAATCCAGTTCAGCCGCTCTTCCCAGTCTGAACCCGAAGTGTCACCGTGGCCTCGGCATCGGACTGCGACTAAAATCCGTGAATCCGATAACCGAACACTCGCTGGCATAATAGCGAACCCTTCAGGCTCTGGTCCAATTTGCGATAGCAGTGAAAATGATTCCCCACCGTCGGTTGTTTTGGCACAGAATATTAAGCCCTCTTCACCGTCCGCTTTCGATGCGGTCAGGAATACCAAGCATTCATCTACGCTTGAAACCATATAATCCGTGCGCGCTGCGATGCCGGTATATCCGAACATCGGAAGTTTAAAGGGGCCATCCCAACTCTGACAGCGATCTGTAGAGGTATAAAACCATGAATAGGCACCCGCTCTCAGTCCGGTTCTGCTGCACATCATTGCGAAATCTGGATGTGAAAAATTGACGCGCTGTGGTGTCTCAAACGAAACGCCTGCCTCTTGCCTATGCCGTTCTTCTACGTGCTCATCTGCGGAGAGGGTCCCCCTTGCCGGGAGACGGCACGGTGTTTCTGAGACCTGCCATGTCTCACCGCCGTCTAAACTTCGTCCTTGCATGCCTATAAAGGGTTTATCTCGGTCGCGGCGATGGAAACCCGCGTCCGACTTGTGATACCCGACGGTGAAGCCGACAACGATCTCGTTATCCCATGCCCAGATGCCGTAATTCGCTGGCCAGCCGGCATATCGTCCGGGTTCACGATAAATTGTAACTTGTCGCATTTTTATTTTTCTTCCTCATTCCTGATTTGATAATTTCTGAACAGTATAGCACCAATGCCTCTTTTTCACTACGAAAAACTTGACTTTTTTCAAGAGTAAGGTTAACATTTAAACAACCTTCCCGTTAGCGGATTTGAACCGTTGATGTAAATAAATACACGAAATTTATGGATAATCGAATGCGAAATTGGTTAAAAATTGTCATCGTCCTTTGCCTCTGTTTGCCGTTCTCTGGCATTGCTGATGAAGAATCTAATGCCCATAGCAAATACGTCCAACACGTAGAACAGGGGTATGCTGCCATATTCCAAGGCGACAACAAGATAGCGATATCCGAGTTTGAAACCGCACTGGCGATTGAACCGGATCACTATGAAATCTTGCACTATCTCGGTATGGCGTACGCCCAAGAACAATTCTGGAACAGAGCCGCCGAAAGCTACCAACGTTCTTTAGCACTGATGCCCGATAACATTGAGGTGCTTTATTCGCTCGGCGTTGTGTACTTTAAACTGGATAAGTGGGCGGACGCAGTGGCAGCATTAGAACGGGTTGTTGAACTTTCGCCACAACATGCACGTGGATACGAAATCCTCGGTAAATCACACGTGAAACTCCGTCAGTATACGGAAGCCGTTCCGATCTTGACGAAAGCTCTTACGCTGAAACCACAGGCAGCGGGGATATACCAAGAACTCGGTACTGCATACCTCAACATAAAAGAATACACGCAAGCGATAGAGCACTTCAAAAAGGCGTTAGCATTCGGACCGGGACGTTATGCGGAACCACATCACGGGCTGGGTATGGCGTATCTCCGCTTGGGCGACCGCGAGAAAAGCAGAGCCGAGATGCAAATTTATCAGCAGTTACAAAAAGAATTTGCCGAATATGAACGCCTCACACGTCTCACGCGTGCGGAGCCAGACAACCTCAAAGCATGGACAGGCTTGGCAACGCTGTTGATGAACCAAAAGAACTACCCCCAAGCCATCCAAGTCTTTCAGAAGTGCATTGAACTCGCGCCAAACGATGCCACCTTCCACCACGGATTGAGTCGAGCGTTTATGGCACTAAACTATCCTAAGCATGCAGCAGAATCCGCCGAAAAGGCTGTCCAATTGATGCCCGACGCATCGATTCTCTATAACACGCTTGGGAGTGCGTACGCCATGCAAGGCAAACGGCGAAGTGCGCTTGCTGCGTTCCAAAAAGCCATCGATCTCGATAGTGAGCAACCCTACTACCATCTTAACATTTCAAAATTATATCAGAGTTTTGGGAACCAACAGCTCGCGCAGGAGCATTATCGCGCCTATGAACACCTTTTATCCGAACAGAAATCGAAACAGAAATAATTATTTCGATGTGATCGTACGACATCTGCTTATTTTGGTTCTCAGTGTCTGTCCTTGCATTGCTGTATTCGCACAGGATGCGGAGAATATGATATTAGTCGCTGCTGGTACTTTCACAATGGGGAGCGACAACCGTGCTGCTGATGAGAAACCGATGCATAAAGTCTACCTCGGTGCCTATTACATTAGTAAGTATGAAGTAACAAACGCCGAATACTACGAATTTTGGAAACAGCAAATCGCTGACGCGCAGGGGATTCGGAAGCATACACCAGAGAATTTCGCACACCTTCCACAGATCGGCGAATGGCCCGAACGAGCAGAGCAATTCCCGGATCACCCTGTTGTCGGTGTCTCATGGCATGACGCAAACGCTTATGCGGCATGGAAAGGTATGCGGCTGCCAACAGAGGCGGAGTGGGAGAAAGCGGCACGTGGTTACACGGACAGGGTATGGCCCTGGGGTAACGCCATCGAACCGTACGCCAACACCGCTGCGAGTGATGACGGTTATAAGAACGGTCTCGCACCTGTCGGAAGTTTTCCGAAAGGTAAAAGTTACTACGGCGCAATGGATATGGCAGGCAACGTCTGGGAATGGACTGCCGATTGGTATAGCGATGTCTATTATTGGCACAGTTCTCAAGCCTTCACGAAACGTCCGAAGCGGGATCCAACAGGACCGGCTGTCGGCAGCTGGCGTGTTATCCGGGGTGGGTCTTGGATTGATAAGATTAGCCGGTGCAGCACTACGTTTCGGTTTTATCTCTATCCGAATCTGAAAACCTCCTTTGTCGGGTTCCGATTGGCAAAGACTGCTGAAAAAACATCGAAATAGTCCGACACAATGCGAAAGTACCAACCTCCCAAACTACTGATTCCTCAGCTAATCTTACTTCTCTCGGTTGCGCTTATAAGCAGTACCGCCGCACAACCGCCTATCTTCGTGGATGACACCGAAGCAGCTGGCATTCACTTCAAACACAGCAACGGTAAAACCGAACATAAGCATATCATTGAGACGATGGGGTCCGGTGTTGTCTTTTTTGATTACGACACCGACGGTGATGTTGACCTCTATTTTGTTAACAGTGGCGATATTCCGCAAACGGGGCAGCACCGACAACAGGCGCGACTCGGAAATATGCTCTATCGCAACGATGGAACTGGACGTTTTACAGACGTTACCGAGATTTCGGGAACAGGAGATACAGGTTACGGGATGGCAGCCGCCGCAGGCGATGTTGATAATGATGGCGATCCCGACCTCTATGTCGCGAACTTTGGGCAGGATATACTCTACCGAAATAATGGGGACGGCACTTTCACTGACATCACCGAGATCGCTGGTATTGATAATGACCTCTGGGGGATCGCAGCTGTCTATCTCGATTTCGATGTAGATGGTGATTTGGATATCTTTGTCGTCAACTACTTGGTATATGAATTATCGATGCCGGTCACGACCTTTAAAGGGATCATCGGTTACGGGCATCCGCGTAGTTACGAAGGCACCGCTGATGTACTCTACCGAAACAACGGCGACGGCACCTTTACGAATATTGCGGCGGCAGCAGGTGTAACAAATCCGACTGAGGGGAGAGGGATGGCCGCTGTTGCCTGCGATTACGATAATGACGGGTTTCCAGATATTTACGTCACCAACGATACAAATCGGAACTTCTTGTATCATAACAACAGCGATGGCACCTTCACGGATGAAAGCCTGTTCATCGGTGTCGGTTATGATGAGAAAGGAGTTGCTGAAGGTTCTATGGGGGTAGACAGTGGCGATTACAACGGTGATGGCTGGTTTGATTTCATTATCGCGAATTCTGAGAAAGCGACCCTCTATAAGAACGAAGAAGGACTGTTTTTTACCGACACGACGGCGGACAGTGGATTGGAACAACCGACCCTGACTTTTGTCGGTTTCAGTCCGCTCTTTTTGGATTACGATAACGATGGACATCTCGATCTTTTCTGTGCAAATGGGCATCCACAAGATGTCATCGAAATTTTGATGGACCATGAAACATACGCGCAACGCGACCAGATGTTCCGAAACGGTGGCGATGGGACTTACGTAGATGTGTCAGAAACGGCTGGTGCTTACTTCACTGAGGCACTGGTGG
Source organism: Candidatus Poribacteria bacterium (assembly GCA_012270875.1). Taxonomy (GTDB): domain Bacteria; phylum Poribacteria; class WGA-4E; order WGA-4E; family WGA-3G; genus WGA-3G. Next base: position 12,899 of record JAAXHI010000142.1, read on the forward strand.
GTCGGGCTGCCGCGACTGCCGATTACGATAACGATGGCGATACCGATATTGTTGTCATGAATTCTAACCAGCGAGCCGTTTTGCTTCGGAACGACGGTGGAAACCAGAAAAATTGGTTGGGTATCAAACTGATTGGCACCCGAAGTAACCGTGATGGGATTGGGGCGAAAGTTACGGTTGTAACGGGGGACATGACGCAGATAAAAGAGGTAAAGAGCGGTTCAAGCTACGCTTCAGGGAGTGATACGCGATTGCTGTTCGGTTTAGCAGCGCATCGGCGTGTTGAGAAGATTACGATTGTATGGCAAAGTGGGACAGTACAGGTGTTGGAAGATGTTGCTATCAATCAGATTTTGAAAATTGTAGAATCAGAATAATAGTTCGTAGTAAGGCAATTCATTGCCTGTTCCGACCCGTTCTCACTGCGAAGCATACGATAATGCACTTCGCATTTGGGCGAGTACTCGGCAGACAACAAAAAACCCGCGTCCGAAATCGGATGCGGGTTTTTCGGTAAAGACAAAAATTATTTCCGTTTGAGGGCTGCCCACTGTGTCGCCAGTTTACCTTTCGGTTCAACAGGTGTAAGAACCTCTAAGAAAATATTATCCAGCGTGGGTGCGATGAGAAGGTCGGCATCCGTCGGTTCAAGGCGGAGGTTGACGTAGTCTGCGCCACCGGATTCACCACATTTGTAGTGCAAGTAATTTTCACCCTTTTTGAGTTGAATCTCGGTCGGCGTTGTAACTGCCTGTGCCCCACCTGTCCACCTGGAATTATCATATACCATTTCGCCGTTGAGCCAGATTTGGGCGTGATCATCGTGTGCGGGATGCATCGTTGTCGTCCGCTCATCGGGTGAAACAATGGCAATAAGACCGTGCCATGTGATGTTTGAGGCATCACCGAAACCGTGGCTTGTAGACATATTGAACTGATCCTCGACATTAAGATCAACAACGCCCCAAGTGTATGGACCTGGAGTGGCATCTTCCTCCGTCAGATAAACGATGGCATTTGCTGTTTTTCCAGCACCGTCACGCGTAGAAACGGAGGCGTTTGAAATGATAGGGGTTCCAAAATCTTCGTTAGCCTTTTGGCTACCTATAAGCAGATAATCTTTTCCAGCGGAGGTGCCGAAACCACCGGTTTCTGTTACCAGCGTCAAGCCCCACCATTTTGCAATCCAATCACCCCCTGGTTGCCAATTTTGTGCAAGCACCATTGGCGAAATCATAACAACACAGGCGAGTGTGATAAAGATTGTTAGTTTTTTCATAGCTATGAAATCTCCTTCTTCAAAATATACACGAGGTTCCAGACTTTGAGCGAGAAGCGCGCTTCCCAAAGATACATTACCTCGTCAAATTTAACGTTCGGTGATAGCAGTACTGCAATGCAATCACGCATTTTAATGCTGACGTTCTACCGGTAAACCGATACCGGTGTCGGTTTTTTTGTCAGCGGTGTCATCCTGCTTTCTTGATTTCCACGGAGTAGTATACGTCACTCCGAGAAGTCAATTAGAATGACCTATAATAAATTATAGCACTTTTTGAATATAAATTGCAAGAAAAAAGTGCAAAGCAACCGATTTTCTAAAAGTTTAGCAGAAAGTATCAATTTTGTCAACTTTAATTTGATCAACGCCGTTATGTATGATATAATAACTCGAATTCTGGAAAACACCAATTATCCCTTTCTCCAACATATATTATGGAACGTATTTTGATCTCTTGGGTTACGTTTTATGAAAACGATACGGTTGTTAGTTTTTGCCACATCTATCCTGTTTGTGCACAAAGTAAGTGTTTCTCTACTCTTTGCAAAGGCTCCGACGACTCCCAAAATCCTGTTTAATTCCCTACGGGATGGAAATCAGGAAGTTTACATCATGAACGCAGATGGCAGTGAACAGAAAAACTTGACACGACACCGCGCACGGGATCGGGACGCTGTCTGGTCACCAACGGGTGAACAGATCCTTTTTGAATCCGATCGCGATGGCATTCGAGACCTTTACTTGATGAACGCAGATGGATCCAACGTCCGACGCGTCTTCAGGAAAGCTATTTATAGAGACGATCCGACTTGGGCACCCGATGGAAAACAGATCGCTTACGTTCACATGAATTTCGAGATTTCCTCATTTGTTATTCACATTGCGACCTTAGGTCAACAAAAAGAGAAACCTCTCGCTGATGGAGTTGAGCCAGCGTGGTCGCCGGACGGGACAGAAATCGCCTGCTCAGTAGGAAGGCTCATACAGAGACGATTGGCACTTATCAACGTCCGCACAAGAAAGCAAAAGTTTCCTATGCGCCTGAAAGTAACGAATAGGCAAGCCTCTCCATCTTGGTCTGCTGCGGGTGACAAACTTGCTTTTAGTTGGAATAAAAATCCGCCGCCGCTCGCTGATGGTGAACTTGTCCAAAAAGCATGGGATGATAAACGGACAATCTACATTGTGAACCGAGACGGCACTGGGCTTCAGCAGATTGTTGATGAAGTCGGTCCTCGCGCAACGAACCCCGAATTATCACCAAGTGGAGACGAAGTCCTTTATACGCAGAAGATTGATGGACATCTACAAATCTTTAAAGTCGATATAAACAGTAAGATTCCGACGCAATTGACGAATATTAAGCAGAATTCCGGAGGAGATTGGTTCGATCCGACGTATTCGCTACCGGTTTTACCGCAACCGCACTTGCTCACAACGATGTGGGGAGATGTGAAGCGGTAACCTGAATCGTTAGATATGCCCTATTTCGTGCAAGTGCGTATAAAGAATGCCCTGTTTTGGGCAGTGTTTTCTCTGGATTTTGCAGTGAACCTACCAGTAGGGGACTGTTTAGATTGGCACAGAAATTGCTGTTGAGTTGTGTACAATGTCAACCTATAGGTGGCAACTTGAGTTAAACATAACACGCAATGGTGTGGGTCGGATTAAATAATAAACAGACTTATCGGAATGGAGAAAAGCCGTGAATCGTTCTTATAGAAAACAGCGCTCACTACGCGCACTCCTCTTTTCAAGCGTTGTCCATCTCTGCTTCGCCATCGTTTTTATGTCCGCGTTCTATGCCCAAAGGCAGATGAGCGATGAGGACGTGCTGGCAGTGGAGTTAATAAAACCGAAAGCCTCTCCAAAACAACGTCGGGCACTCAAACCGCCGCCCCCTAAAAAACTAAGGGTACCACAGCAAACGGATCCGTCTACCCAGGCGAGTCAACGCCATCTGGATTTGACGGCATCTGCCAATCCTATCAATGAAACCTTGCGGCAATCGGAGCAAGAGCTTCTACACAGCGCGACGAAATCTGTGTCGGATATAGAGACCTCACTGCCCGATGTAACGACGGATGCACGCCATTTCAATAGCCGAGCCACACCGATCCATGAATCCGTCGCAAGTCCTTTTCAAACCGCAGCGGGTGAAGGCGTGGACAGTCCACGGCAACGGGTTAAAGGTGATGGGGGTGACGGGTTTCACAAACTTGAATCGACAGGGACTGCCGAGATTGGAACCGTTGGTGACGGTGATGGCGATGATGACGGCGAAGGCACTGGCGACGGAGATAGCACCAATCCGTTCGCTGAAGCACTTGGGAACATTGCCGATCATATCATAGCGACACGAGAATTGGATAAGGTGAACGTCGTCTTTGTACTCGACACGAGCGCGAGCATGCGGAACAATATACAGGAAGTTGCAGCGAACCTATATGCCTTAACCGATGCCTTTGACCTCGTCAATTTGGAGTACCATCTCGGTATGTCTGAATTCAGTGTGCGCCATGAAGGGCAAAGACTGGAAGTCCGTTCCTTGTTACCCGATGTCGGTATGCTACGTAGACGGATGCAAAAAGCCACCCTCAGCGGTAACGAACACGCGCTTGACGCTTTACTTGATACGCTTCACCGGATCGATTTTCATGCGGATGCCGATAAGTTTATCGTCCTTGTAACCGACGAACCCGCATCGACCGCTTTCCGTAAAGAAGACGCTTTTACAATGATGCGTGAAAAGGTGATTAAGGAATACCAACTTCAAGAGATCCGTGTCAATGTTCTCGGACATCCGGAACCGTATCAACACCGACTCGCGGAGGAAACAGATGGACTCTGGCAGCGGATTCCGGGAGACATTGGCAGCGCAACTGCGCTTCCAAGTACGCACGCTGGCAATCAGGCATTTATCAAGGTCTTCCGAGACATCGTTAAAGATATTCGTCGCAGCGGCGGCCAATTGCTATTCAGCATGGAATCGAAATTTGAGGTACATCTCGAAGACGGTGATATACCTGCAAAGAAATTGGAACGTGTCTTTGAAGAGAATGGAATATCTTTATCCATCGGCGGAAGTCTATTTAATAATGCCAAGGTCTGGGAGAAAGAAAAAGGCGATTTGTGGGTGATTACGGACTATTCAAGCGGGCACACCTACACAGTCCGAAAAGAGGGAGACAGACTCAACGTCTATGCCGGTATCTTCCCCGAAAGTTGGGGACTTGCCAACAATTTCAATGCCATGACGCAACAGCGCGGGAATAGATGGCTTATAAATGATCGGGGTAGCAGGCGGATGTACACCGTCCGGAGCGAAAAAAATAAATTGAACGTCTACGCCGGTGGCACACCCGGCGCATCGCCTGAAAAGGGATTTGGAACTTTTGTGGATATTGTGATCATGCTCGATTACAGTCGGAGTATGGGCGGAAAATCTGAAGCGATTATGCTCGGTTTAAGCACACTTATTGGTCGGTTAGACATTCTGCCTATTAAGTATCGGATTGGGCTTATCCGGTTCGCAGAAGCGAAAGATGCGATCAAGGTTATCAACGGTGCGGTCGTTACACAGATGCCGCTGAACGAATCGATGTTGCAGAGTTATATGGAAGACCCGTTCGGTGGCGACGAACACCTCATTGACGCAATTGTAGAAGGCGTTCCGAAAGTGAAATTCAGCCCCTACGCCAGCCGAATCCTGCTCATCCTGACAGACGAACCGACGACGGGGAAGTATCCACCGGAACGTGCGCTTGAGGTATGTCAGTCGTTAGGTGTCCGCGCTTATGTTATCGGTCATCCGAGAGCCACAGATTTTCAGAAGACCCTTGTCGAACAGACAGGCGGCATCTTCTTCACAATGCCGAAACATCTAAGTAAAACCTATCCGAATCAGTGATTAGCCGTCAGCAATCAGGGCGTTTTTTTCTGCAAAAAAAACTCTCAGTTGTCAGTATTCGGTACTCAGACTTGTACGTTTCCTTTTTTGCAGGCGGGCTTTGTAACCCTTGGTTTAATTCGCGTGATCTTATACCATTTCTAAATAGATACCTCTCATTTTGGCTTTTGTCGCTTATCATTGGCGAGATTTCAAACCTCTTAACTATTTGAAAGGAATAATAATGTCAACAACTTCTACCAGTACACAACAACACCGAGAAATGGCGACCGAAGAAGGACCTGTCGCTGTTGCCATCGTCACCGTGAGCGATACGCGTACCCCTGAAACCGACAAGAACGCTGTGTTTTTACGCGAACAACTCGCCGCAGAAGGTAACAGCGTCGCTGCATATCAGATCATTAAAGATGAGCCTGACCAAGTGGCAGCGGTCTTAGACAAAATGGCGGAAAGCGATGCGCAAGTTATCTTGTTCAACGGAGGCACCGGTATCGCACCCCGCGATACTACATTCGATATTCTCAATCGTAAGTTGGAAAAGGTGCTTCCCGGATTCGGTGAACTCTTTCGGATGTTCAGTTATGATCAGGTCGGTGCAGCGGCGATGTTATCGCGGGCAACCGCGGGCGTTTATCGCGGGAAAGTGGTAATCTCTACACCGGGTTCGACGGCTGCTGTGGAATTGGCGTGGGAAAAGTTGATCGGACCGGAATTGCAACATCTGGCGTGGGAAGTGGGACGGTAAAATAGTTGTCAGGGGATTAGCCGTCAGCCATCAGCAGTCAGCAAAGAGAGTTTTCTATTAATCAAAAACCTCTGATTGCTGACTGCCGAAAGCCGAAAGCCATTCCTACAAAACCTCGCGTGTAAAGGTATATACATGCCGCAGCCATGAGGCGTAGTAGATGCCGTTCGCATAACAGAAATAGATCAGCTTCAAACCGACGATACCGATTAAACACGTCGCCAGCACCCCAAGCAGACTATAGTCCCATACCCCCATCTTCAGCGTCCGTAGTGAGGTACGTTGTGCTGCCGTCTCTGGTGAAAACCCGCGACTCTCAACGGATTCGCTGAGATGCGTGGCGTGCCGTATATTGCCTGCTAAGATCGGACGAAAACTATTGATTACCCCGCGGCAGGTGGCGAGTAGATTGACTCGGAGATAACGGAATCCTCTCAATCGTTGCGAGCGAAACACAGCCGATGCCTCATTGGCGATGACGGGGATGAAATGCAATGCTGTTGTCACCATAAAAGCGAGGGTTGCTGGTACGCGTAGTTGTGCCAACGCGAGGAGTATATCCCGCGGCTGTGTCGTCCAGATGATGAAACAGCCGATACCAAGCGTTGTGTTGAAGCGGAGCGATTGGACAATCCCGTGAAACAGTCCTTCCCGATAGACCCGTATGCCACCTGTCATCTTTCCAATGATCGGAAATTCCGGGGGTACGAGTGTGAACAGCACGGTGCGCGGAAACTGGTTATAGAAGATCGCTTGGCTGTAGATGAGTCCCCATGTCGTAAAAAAGAGGAAAACGCAGAGCAGACCGATTTGTCGCCATGTCGGTCGCGATAGGGCAATGAGTGTAAGGCTACCGAGGAAACAGACGAGCAAGGCGATAGGACTGTCCAGCAAGATGACAAGGCATCCGGCGATCAGCATCATCAGAATTTTCGTGCGGGGTTCGAGTTTCGTATTGTGCATTGTGCGGTTCTTCCGTTTGTCCTTCCCTGATAAGTATAGCAGGTTTATAGTGGGGTTGGCAATTAATTGAGGGTGAGACATAAATATCTCTCGTAGGGGTTGGGTCTCCCAACCCGTCCTATGAACGCATAGCAGATCTGATAGAGGGCGAGGAAACCTCGTCCCTACGGTGGTCGCATACCCTAACGTTTGGAATAATGAACCACCCTCAATTCTATATTTTCTCCAGGTCCGGTAGGTGCGGTTTTGCGGTGTATTCACCCAAATGCGATCTGCATTCCTAACCGCACCGGGCATCAGGAAAATTACCCGATTAAATTCTTAATCTTCATGTAACCCCACCACTGTAAAAGTAATTACGGGTTTCACTATAATTTGAATCGAGATGACAAGGATTTTGGAGCGTCAGGAATCGGAGTTCCCTTCTACAAGAATGATTTGATAAAGTGCTAATTTTGGATTTGTGCTATAATTCTGTGATATACATGCTGTGATGTTTAGGATTTACCTATTGCGTCGGTCTTGATACCAATTCATTTTCTATACGGAAGGAGCATAAGATCAAATGCCTGATACATACAAACAAATTCGGAAAACTTGGAAATTGAGAGACTTCCCAAAGATTATTACAGTCTTCGCCTTATGCTTTGCGGTAACTGCTGTAGCTAACGCACAAACCCCCGATTTCCCGGAAAGCATGCCAATTATCGAACGTCCCTTTCCGGACGATCCGGACAAGTTCAGCTTCGCTATTATCGGCGATAAAACGGGTGGCGGTTTAGATAAATGGCACGTGTTTGACCGCGCGATAGACGAAATCAATGTCCTAAAACCGGATTTCGCCATTATGGTGGGTGACTTAATACAGGGAGATACACACGACCTTGAACGACTCGCAGCAGAATGGAAAGAGTTTTGGCAACACGAATCCGATTTAATCCTGCCGTTTCTACCTTTACCCGGTAACCACGATATTACGAATCCAGTGATGTATCAATATTGGAAGGACAACATTGGACGCACCTATTCAGCGTTTCGGTATAAAAATTGCCTGTTTATAATGCTGAACACCGAAGAGTGGCATGACCCTTCACACGCAGAATGGGACTGGGAGAAAGAAGGCTGGTTTGGAGCGGCACAGATAAAATACGTGGAAGATGAATTGACGCAACACGCGGATGTCCGGCATACGTTCGTCCTGATGCACAGACCAATATGGTTGTACGAAAACTCGGGGTGGGAGCAGATTGAGGCAGCACTCGGTGATCGAGCGTACACCGTCTTTGCGGGACACTACCATAATTTGACCTTGCATACCCGTAACGACCGCCGTTATTTTGTGCTGAGTGCGACAGGCGGTGGGTTGACCCCACAAGATGCACCGGAAGCGGGTGCCTTTGACCATTACAGCATTGTCACCGTAGAGGGTGAAGCAGCTAACGTCGCGATTATCGAACCCGGGAACGTCCATCCAGCGGACATCTCAACTGCGGTTTTCAAAGAACGGATTTCAAGTCTACTCTCCTTTAAATCTCACTTCAATATAGATAGAACGCAACCGCATTCCAACGGAAGCCTCGAAATTTTGATGGAAAACACCCTCGAAAAACAGTTGGATGTCGAAATCGTTTTTGATGCCAGTGAGCATTGGCAGATTTCACCGCACCGATTAGCCTTTCAGGTTAAACCCGGTCAAACAGCAAGCGGTGTTGTTGCCCTGACAGCACGCTCTGATGCCTTCACGCCCCTCCCTACCTACGACTATGCGATTGTCTACGGCGGCGAACAATTAACAGGTCGCAAGGATCTGTTCCATCCCGTTGATAGATCGGATATGCGCGTACTCAAAGATTGGATGCTGCTGGGTCCCTTTGATCTTGGTGTGACAGCGATGCCCACCAACTCGAACAATGTCCCGCCAAATTTCGTTACAGCACCGCTCCCCGAATCCGATGCCGGTAAAACGTACGACGGACAGGCAGGAGAGATCGCTTGGAAAGAGCATCTCTCGGAAACGGAACGGATTAACTTAGACGATGCCTTCGGAAATACGGACTGGGCATTCGGTTACGGCATGACCTATATTAAGAGTCCTGATGCGCGGCGTGTGTTTGCACAGGTTGGGTGGGGAAGTCACCTCGGCAGGCTCTTTCTGAATGGGGTCGAGATGCCCGCAGCGTCGAGACCGGGGACACATCTGTTTCGCGGATGGGCACATTTTGAGTTACCCTTAAAAGCGGGTTGGAACACACTGACGATCCAGTCCGGGGACTATACAGGCGGATGGGACTATCGGATGGAAATCGCTGATGGTAGCGACACGTTGCAGTTCAATACGAAGCCTGCTGATGTCCAAGATTAAAAGGTTGGTTTGTGTATAATACAAGGGTTGGCAATGTTTGACAAGCACTTTTAACGATGCTATAATTGGAAACAAGAGTATAACCATGCCGCAACTCAATCTCAAACCCAGTCACAAAGCCATCCGCGACTATTACGCCACACTACAGCAATACGACAAACACGCCGTCACGCATGAAGGCGCGGTTAGCAATCCGTTTGCCTTCTTACTGGATAGCTGCGCAAAACAGGTGAACGCCACGCTCATCCCACAATACCCGATGCGCGCTCCCAAAGGAAACCGTATCGTTGTTGATGGCGCGATCCTCGACGAATTTGGGTTGCCTTTTGCTTATTGGGAAGCGAAAGATATAGATGACGACCTTCCTAAAGCCGTCGCTGAAAAACGTGATGCAGGCTATCCGCTTGACAATACCTTCTTTCAAACACCGCAGCGAATTATCCTGTACCAAAACGGACAGATAGCACTGGATGTAGACATCACTGATCCAGCACACCTAATCGCAGCACTCCAACACCTGTTCGCTTATACCGCACCCGCACTCGATAACTGGCAGACCGCGGTTACTGATTTCAGAGAACACGTGCCAGACCTCGCCAATAAGTTGAAGGAACTCATCGAACAACGCCACGAGACGGATCCAGCGTTTAAGGAGGCGTTTGGCGATTTCTACCAGATCTGCCGTACCTCCATTAACCCCGAACTCTCACAGGATGCCGTTGAGGAGATGCTCATCCAACACATCCTCACTGAACGCATTTTCCGCACGGTTTTCGAGCGGTCAGACTTCACGCGCCGAAACATCATCGCACGTGAGATTGAAAACGTCAGCGACGCGCTGATGCGGCACGCCGTGAGCCGTGACGCGTTTCTCGCACCTTTGGATCGGTTCTATGTGGCTATTGAACAGGCAGCGACGCTCTGCAAAGATTTCTCCCAGAAACAGCATTTCCTCAACACGTTCTACGAGAAGTTTTTTCAAGGGTTCTCCGAAGATGTCGCCGATACACACGGCATCGTCTACACACCGCAACCGATCGTCGATTTTATGGTGAAAAGCGTCGAACATATTTTGCAAACGGAGTTTGGTCGGTCGCTGTCGGACAGTGGCGTGCATATCATCGACCCGTTTGTTGGGACTGGGAACTTTATCGTCCGGCTCATGCAGGACATCCAAGGCACGGCGTTAGAGGAAAAGTACCGGCACGAACTCCACTGCAACGAGGTGATGCTCCTGCCCTACTACATCGCGAGTTTGAACATTGAACAGGAGTACTTTCAACGGACGGGGAGGTATCTACCCTTTGAAGGCATCGCACTGGCGGATACGTTTGAGCTGCTGGAGCAGGAGCAAGGCGAACTCTTCACGCGTGAGAACACGGAACGGGTGAAGCGACAAAAGGCAGCGGATATGTTCGTCGTTATCGGTAACCCGCCTTACAATATGGGACAGATTAACGAAAACGATAACAATAAGAATCGGAAGTACGAGACAATGGACGCGCTGCTAAAGGAGACGTATTCACAAGATTCAAAAGCGACGAATAAAAACGCGCTCTCGGATCCTTATGTGAAAGCGATTCTGTGGGCATCAAAGCGGATTGGAGAGGAAGGCGTTGTCGCGTTTGTGACGAACAACGGCTTTCTCGACGGCATCGCTTTTGATGGCATGCGGAAACACCTTGCACAGGATTTTGATGCAGTTTACATTCTGAATCTCAGTGGAAACGTCCGTCAGAATCCGAAGTTGTCTGGAACAACGCATAATGTCTTCGGCATACAGGTCGGTGTGAGCATCAACCTTTTCATCAAGAAAAACTTTGGAAAAACAGATTTAAAACCTGCCGAAATCTTTTATGCATGCGTTGATGAATTTTGGCGAAAAGAAGAGAAATATAACTATCTCGATTCAAACCAACACTACCAAAACATTGACTGGCAGCAGATAACACCCGACAGCCGATATACATGGCTAACAGAAGGGCTCCACGCCGAATTTGACACCTTTATCCCGATAGGCACAAAAGACGCAAAGGCAAAAAGAGGTGCTGCAACGGATGTGATTTTCAAAACCTATAGTCGCGGGGTCAACACGAGCCGAGATGCGTGGGTTTACAGCTTTAACCAAAACGTCCTCACTGAGAATGTTCTGCGGATGAGTGACACCTACAATATGGAAGTGGATAGATGGAAACGGCAGGAAAATCAGAGGGAAATTGATATTGATAATTTTGTAGTTTCTGATGGAGCAAAAATCAGTTGGAGTGAAGGACTAAAACGGAACTTGCAAAGTGGAAGAACTATTGATTTTTCGGAAGAAAAGACAAGGGTAGGGGTCTATCGCCCATTTATAAAATTGAACCTATACTTTGACCGAATGACGATCGAACGCGTTTATGTTTTTCCCTCTATTTTCCCTACACCGGAGACAGAAACCGAAAATCGGGTGATTTGTCTCACGGCACTTGGCAGTAAAAAATCATTTCACTGCTTGATGACGCAGCAATTGGTAGACGTTCACCTTACTGGTGATTCCCAATGCTTCCCCTTCTACACCTACGACGAAGACGGCACGAACCGACAAGAGAATATCACCGATTGGGCACTATCGGAATTCCGAAACCACTACAATGACAACACCATCAGCAAGTGGGACATTTTCCACTATAACTATGGTCTCCTGCACCACCCCATCTACCGTGAGAAATACGAGATGAACCTCAAACGCGACTTGCCACATATCCCGTTTACTAAGGATTTCTGGGGATTTGCGAAGGCAGGCGCGGCGTTGGCGGATCTCCACATCAACTACGAATCCGCACCGAAATATGATGGATTGAAATATATCGAAACACCGGATATGACAGTAGATTGGCGCGTCGAGAAAATGCGATTGTCGAAAGATAACACGCAGTTGATATATAACGACTTCTTGACGCTGGACGGAATACCCGCCGAAGCGTTTGATTATCGGTTAGGCAACCGTTCCGCGTTGGAGTGGGTGATAGATCAGTATCGTGTGAAGGTAGACAAGCGGAGCGGGATTGTCAACGATCCGAACCGTGAGGATCAGCCGCAATATATCGTAGACCTCATCGCCCGCGTCATCACCGTCAGTCTGAAGACAGTGGAGAGTGTCGAAGGGTTGCCCGATTTGTAGGTTGGATTGAGCGGTGACGTGGGTGCCGTTAGTATTCAAGCGGGATATCTTCTTCGGACAGCCACCGGCTTATGAGACGCGTAAGCCCTTGATCATACTTTTTGAACGCATCTCTGGTTTTAAATTCCTGATGCTTACCCACATAATACCACATTCGGACACCTTCTGCCCAATACTCGTCTACTGGAGAGGATTCTAACTTCCAATTATCGACAGAAAAATACTTATCTGCCCATAATCCGAGTTTCATCGCCTGATCGTAGGCTTGATTTAATAAACTATCAAATTCTGGGTCCATCTTTGAAATAACAGAGTGGACTGCATGCCCGAACTCGTGAACAAATACGTCCATGTTCGGTTTCTTTTTCTTTTCAACATAAGAGGCGAATCGACCGGGAAACCCCAGAGATTCCTGCGGTGTTAGCGCGAGACCCGCAAGCCTCGACTTGCTCTCCTCCCATCCGAGAGATGAGGTAATGCTTTCCCCGGGTGCGATGAGGATAAATTCGTATCCTGAGAGTTTGTTAAGAATTTCTCGACGTTTGGTGGTGATTGTTAGTATGATTTCCTTCGCTGCGTAAAAAGCCTTATCGCTGACCTTCCCTGAACCTGTGATTGTCATATCTCCGACATCGAGATATTTTATGACTTGGATCTTTTCCTTTGCTTCTGAAACATTTGGCGTTCGCATTATTGAGAATCCCTTTGTGTAATGT
>JAAXHI010000225.1 GCA_012270875.1 Candidatus Poribacteria bacterium
TATAAGGTGGATGGTGTCGGTTTCCCGAATTGGTTAGGTCAACTGACTTTTGCGCTTGAACCGAACACGTCCCTTGAAAATGTCGTCGTCAAAGTAGAACTACCGGATATGCGAATCCGGGGACGAGTGCTTCTAAAGGATAGAACACCGCTTGCCAATGCGGAGATTGATCTCACGATCCGACGACGGCGACGCAGGCATGAGGGGTTCTTCCTTTTTCCACGTAGCAGAGGTGCAAGCGGTGGATCTTCAAGATTTACTGCCTGGACGGATGCCCAAGGTTACTTTGTAACATATCATCTCAGAGGTGCTGCCGAATACTCGGTAGTGGTGAGATATGAGGGAACATCCGCGAAGTCAAAATGGGTGCGCCTTAAGAAGGGAGAACGGTACGAAAAATTCGTCTTGAGACTCAACGATTTAGAGGAACACCGTGAAAACCGAAGCAAAAGAGAAAAAGCGCGGCATGCAGTATGGACAGTGAATCCCGAAAATGATCACGCTTACAGAAGAATTCAGTGCAACAGTTGGGAGGATGCAAAAGCGGAAGCGGAAGCCGAAGGTGCATATCTTGTCGCTATCAACGACGCAGCGGAACAGAAATGGCTGGAATCGCTTTATCCAGAGAAGGTGTTCTTCTGGATTGGGCTGCGTGTGCCAGAAAAAGGTACATCATGGCAATGGGACAGCGGTGAACCCCTCACTTACGTCAATTGGGGAGCCGCAGGCAGACCTGATAACACAACCAACAGCGTAGGAGAAATTCCTATCGTCCTAATTTTTGCTTCAAAGAGATGGATGGCACTTGACTCCGAAAGTCGGTTACGACCCGCAGTTAAATACGCCATTCTCGAAAAAGAACATTATTAATAACGCAAGTTGCCATCTTTGTAGCATAATCTTCCAGATTGTGCGTTCTGGAAAAAGAACATTATTAATAACGCAAGTTGCATTTTTGTAGCATAATCTTCCAGATTGTGCGTTCTGGAAAAAGAACATTTTGACCATCATAAGGATATCCGCTATGACAAGTCTCCATTTTGCAAAACACACCTTTACATCGCTAACAGTGCTCATTGTGTTGAGTTCCACATTCGCATCTCACGGGAACGCTGAGGAGAAACCTACAACGTTGTCCGGACGTGTTATCACTGCGGAAGGCGAAGCAGTTGTCGGCGCAACGATTATGCTGCAAATATCAACAGCGGAAACCGATTCAGAAGGACGGTTCGTTTTCACCAAAGTCACGCCAAGCCAAACCGGACTGAGTGTGCTGCGTAATCCGATGATGGCAAAGGGGTCGTTCCGGTCAAACCACACTAAGGTCCGAGCGATTAAGTTCGGGAGTCTGACATTCTATCCGCATGACTTTCATGATACATCAAGGAGTGCTACTTTTGCCATTGAACCGGGGACGGATATCAAGGACGTGGAAGTTATCATGGAACGTCAATTGATTGTTCGAGGCAGAATCGTTTTCAAAAACGGTGAACCACTTGCTAACACGTCCCTTAAAGTTAACATTGATCCTTTAGAGATAGATGGAATAGGAGGTTTTGGCTTCAACCGTTCCCTTCAGACGGATGCAGATGGAAACTTTGTACACATGACGAACACCCCCGGAATCTACATGCTGTCCGTTAACCATCGCGGACTTTCCGCAGCATCGGAGCCTTTTATCGTTGAAGTGGGTAAACCATACGAAAGCGTCGTATTGACCCTCGATGGCAATGCCACCGATTTTTCCGCATCGCCGCCTGAGGAACCCAAAAGGCGACATCTGTTTCACCCATCAAATATGGCATACGTTCCGGGTGTATGGATCATAAATCCAGCGAATGGACACGCATACAAATGGATTGACTGTGAGGATCGAGAAGATGCCCAAATCCAAGCTGCTGCTGAAGATGCACATCTCGTTACGATTACGAGCGAAGCAGAACAGATATGGCTCGAAGCCGTCTTTGGACCCGGTCCCTATTGGATCGGTTTAACAGATGTTTTAAAAGAGGGTGAGTGGCAATGGGACACCGGGGAACCCTTTACATATACCAACTGGAAAGAGGACGATGAAGATGATCGGTTTATGAGTGAACCGCCTCTTTTTCTTAGGTTGTTAGGCGTCAAAGGTGAAGATCGACACCGAGAAGAAGATCAAAGAGACCTCGTTATCATGTCTGATTGGGGTTGGGATGGGGAAATAGGAAAATGGAAGACTGCCGAGCATCCGAAAGCCGTACGCATGGCGATCCTTGAGAAGGAAGGAAATTAAATGATGACGCATTCACATTTCAGAAGATTCCGTGTTACAATTCTTGTTAGTATTGCTGTGTTTACACTTCTGTTTGCTTGGGAGAGTATGGCGCAGGAGGGTAAATCCAGCCTTTCGGGGCGCGTCATAGATACAAAAGGAAAACCTGTTACCGGACTTGAACTAGCTATAAAACCTGTCGAAATTAAGAAACCGAGAGACATGGTGCCGCGCACCCCTTTCTTATCATGGCCGCGAGTGGTGACTGACAAGGATGGACGCTTCTCTTTCCATAACATAGATGCCGGTGCATCGCAATTCGTGATGTTTCCTGAAAGTGCTTCGGATTTTGAAATTATATCCGTTGAAATTGGGGATTTAACCTTCTATTCTACCGGTTTCCTTCAGAATTTTCAGACCTGGTTTGGTAGACCCACCTTTACGATTGAACCGGGTACACATCTTGAGGATGTTGTCGTCAACGTAAAACCGCCTCGGATGCGAATTCGCGGACGGGTGCTTTTAAAGGACGGAACGCCACTTACCAATACGGACATTAGTCTTACTGTCCGGCGACGGCAGCGGGAAACTACCCTTCTTATTCTCCCCAGTGGTGGCAGTGCGGGTTCTTCAGGAAGAGGTGTTAGAACCGATGCCGAAGGCTATTTCGTGTCATACTATCCAGATGAGACTTCGGAATACTCGGTGATCGTGAAGTATGATGGTGCATCCGCGAAATCACGGTGGTTTCGTCTTAAGAAGGGGCAGCGGAACGATGAACTTGTTTTGGTTCTCAAAGACTTAGAGGAACATCGTGTCAGCCGAAAAGAGCGGATGAAAGCGCGATTAGCAGTGTGGGCGGTGAATCCTGCAAATGACCACGCTTACAAGAGAATTCAGTGCGATAGTTGGGAAGACGCGAAAGCCAAAGCAGCAGCTGAGAACGCACACCTCGTTGCGATTAACGACGCAGCAGAACAGAAATGGCTGGAAGCACTTTACCCCGAAAAAACGTTCTTTTGGATTGGGCTGCATGTTCCAGAAAAGGGCAACACTTGGCAGTGGAACAACGGCGAACCTGTCACTTATACGAATTGGATAACTTCCCAAAAACCGAATAACATGTCCACTGATGCGCGTGAAATTCCTATCGCTCTGGAATTCTTTTCAAAGAGATGGATGGTAATGGGAACCGAAAATCCGTTCTTGCCTATGGTTAAGCACGCAATTCTTGAAAAAGAGAATATATCTACAGAGCCTGCAGAAGCGACACAGTAAATCCTGCACGGATGGTGCCTACATTTCCAAAGGAGATATTTGTTATGACTGGTTTCCCTTTTACCAAACAGATTTTTATAGTGCTAACGGCAGTTATTGTGTTGGGATTTGCGGTAGTATACCAGAGTGCTGCTGAGGCGCAGCCATCAACGTTATCTGGACGCGTTATCGGAACCGAGGGTGAACCGATTGCCGAGGCATCTATTGCCCTCTTGTATGTTGAGATTGGTGGAAACGGCTCAATGGATACTCTGTACGATAGGCACTGTACCCTTTTCTACGCCAGAGGTCAGGGCGTTTCCCGCAGGAACTCAAGAGAAAAACTCCGAATGAAGAGGAACTTCAGGCGCAGCCACCCTTTTTAGAATCGGAGACTGATTCTGAAGGACGATTCACCTTCACTGACATCGCTACAGGAAAGGTGCAATTAATGGTCCTGCCATTGGAAAAAGATCCCGCAACACAGCGCCCGGTGCCTCAGAATCTTAAAACTGTGCCTGAGATTCAAACCATTAAGTTCGGAGAAATGACGTTTCATCCGCATGACTTCTCTTTCTTTCCGCCGATTGGGGCAGTCACATTTGCTGTCAAGCCCGGTTCAGCCATTGAAGATGTGGAAGTCGTCATCCAAAACCAGCCGAAACTGAAAATTCAAGGCAGACTTGTCTTTAAGAACGGTGAACCCCTTGCCGACACAACTGTTGGCATTAACATTGGTCGCTTAAATTCGGATTCGGGCGTTGGTTTTGCCTACCACCGCTCCTTACATACAAATGCCGATGGGAACTTTGTATTTGCTATAGCCGGTTTTGGAATCTACGCGCTATCCGTTAACCATCGTGGACTTTTAGCAATGTCAGAATCTTTTACCGTAGAAGCAGATACACCGCATGAAACTGTGATTTTATAGTAGATCCCGAAAATAAG
>JAAXHI010000002.1 GCA_012270875.1 Candidatus Poribacteria bacterium
GCACAGCGATTGGTTCTGGGATCTGGAGCAAGCAGGCGGTGGTGCCATCGGCGGTATGGGATGTCACTGCATTGAGATTATCCGGAACTTCGTTGGGAAAAACAACAGACCGCTTGAGGTGATGTGCTGGGCAGACACGCTCGTTCATCCGATTGATGCGGAAGACCACGGCATCGCACTCATCCGATTTGAAAGCGGCGCGATGGGACAGTTTGAAGTCGGTTGGGCATTCCGCGGCGGGATGGATTTACGGGATGAAGTCTCAGGCAGTGAAGGAACTATCTGGCTCAATCACTGGCTCCGCACAGGTTATGAGATGTTCACGGCTGTCGGACAAGGCGGATATGTCGCTGAAAAAGCGGAGAGCGATACCGGTTGGCTTTTCCCTGTTGGGGATGAGGTTGCGGAACTCGGCTACCGCGATATGTTCCTCGATATGTTCAATGCCATTGATGAGGAACGCGAACCGTTGGAAACCTTTTATGACGGCTACGTCGTGAACGCTATCATCGATGCCTGCTATAAATCTGCGAAATCTAAGCAGTGGGAAACCGTTGAAATAGAGGATTGGCGCGGTACAACGGAAGTCACCGATGCACAAGCAAGTGAGTCGGATGCGGATGAACGCTATGCACATCTCAAAGATGAACGGATGCCGGATGGCAGAATGAAACGCATCTTCAGAGACCGAGAGACCGGAGAGATCATTGAACGGGTAGAGGACTGAGGTCTGCTGTTAAGTTAATAGTATGGATGCCTTCACGTTCTCTCTATATTGAATATCGGGGTAGTTCAAATGACTCGAATGCTAACAACTATTACACTTGTCCTCTGTTTGGGTGTAAGTAGTTTCGCTGCGTTTGAAGAAGAGACTGTGCTATTATACCTCTTTGATGAAGAGGTAGCCGATAAAGCGACAGACCTTTCCGAATTTGAGAATCACGGAGAGGTCACCGATGCTGAATGGACAAAAGATGGAAAACGCGGGGGCGCGTTAATCTTTGATGGCGCGAGTAGCCTTATTGAAGTGCCACACCACGACAGTCTTCACGCTGGCAGTGATGAGGTGACAATTGAGGCGTGGTTTAAACCAGCGAAATTTCCGAATGGATATCCATCAATTGCGAGAAAGGGTCTCGTCGGTGACAGCGGCTGGGGACTTGACACACCCGGTGGAAGCGTCCGCGGCTTCATCTATAACGCACCCGGCGACTTCGCTGTCGCACAAGGTGAAACAATTATGAAGTTGGACACATGGCATCATCTCGCTATGGTCTACAATGGCAAGGAGGTTCGCGTCTATCTCGACGGTGAACTGGATGGGAAAGTCGACCGCGGAGGAGACCTGCACCGAAATCAGGCTTCGGTTTGGATCGGCGCACGCCAGAACAGCCACTGGCTTCACGGAACACTTGATGAACTCCGTATTCTCAATATTGCACTCACGCAAAAACAGATTCAGGAGGATATGGTGGAAGGTGTCGGGCTTGCCGTGGAAGTTACGGGAAAACTCACAACAACGTGGGGACGGATTAAATCTGAGGTATACCGTTAGCAGCTGATGGGGTATAATACATCCAATCTTATGGAAAAATCGAGTAAAGTCTACATAGAGAGGAGGCGTTCCAAATGACTCGAATGCTGGCAGTTTTTGCGCTCATGCTTTGTTTTAGTCTCAGTTGTTTCGCTGCGTTTGAAGAAGAGACGGTGCTATTATACCTTTTCGATGAAGAGGTTGACGATGAAGCAACAGATCTATCCGAATTTGAAAATCATGGAGAAGTTACCGATGCCGAATGGACGGAGGATGGAAAGATTGATGGTGCATTGGTGTTCGACGGCGCGAGTAGCCTTATTGAAGTGCCACACCACGACAGCCTTCTTCCCGGAGGCGACGAGTTGACAATAGAAGCATGGTTCAAACCCGCTTCTTTTCCGGGCGGGCATCCAGTGATTGCGAGAAAGGGCTCCGTCGCTGAAAGTGGATGGGGTTTTGATACACCCGGTGGAAAAATTCGAGGATTCGTCTATACCGCACCCGGTGCCGCTGCCGTTGCAAACGGCACGACACCAATGAAAGTGGATACGTGGCATCATCTCGCTATGGTCTACGATGGTAAAGAAATCCGTATCTATTTGGACGGTGAATTGGATGGAGAAGTCGCACGTGAAGGAGACATCAACGAAAACGAAGCCTCAGTCTGGATCGGTAAGAAAGCAAATGAAAACATCTGGCTCGATGGGACACTTGATGAACTTCGTATTCTCAATATTGCGATCACGGAAGAACAGATTCAGGCGGATATGGAGGATGGCATCGCGTTTGCAGTGGAAGTTACGGGAAAACTCACAACAACGTGGGGACGGATTAAATCTGAAATCCGCCGTTAGGGGTGGAGGAGATGACAATGGACACAAGTTGGCTGGAATACTGTGCTACAGACGAGCAACTCAAAGCGTTCAACGACGAGGGCTACCTCATTGTCGAGGACGCTATCAGCACGGAGATGGTGGATGCATTGGAGGGAGTCGCAGATCGGCTTGATGCGGAAGAACGCACTAAAACGGGACTGGCACCTAACGCATTGATGTCAAAGTTCCGTACCGTCATTGAGGACGATATATTGCTCGAACTCCTTGATAACAAGAAGGTTTTCCCGCTGCTCTGGGATATTTTGGGTTGGAATATCCAACTCTATATCTCGCACCTCATCATGTATCCCCCAGAACCGCCCGATAAACAGCGGATTCGCAAAGGCGCGCATTGGCATCAAGACGGTGGGAGACCTGTGCCGGAGATGGAGCGCCCACATCCGAGACTCTCGCTGAAAGTCAGTTACTGGCTGACTGACGTTACCGATCGCGACAACGGTGCGATGCGTATTGTTCCGTGTAGCCACAAACTCGATACCCGTCCGCCCAACAGCGACAACGATCCGGATGGCGATCCTGAAGGTGCGATAGATCTGCTTGTCAAACGTGGCACGGCAGTACTTTTCGATAGACGGATGTGGCATTCACGGGGTTGGAATTTCTCGGATGTGACCCGGAAAGTTCTGTTTATGGGGTATAGTTATCGTTGGTTGCGTGGTTTGGATTACAACCTCATGCCACCGGAGATTCTTGAGAAGTGCGACCCCATTCGACGGCAGTTGTTGGGTGACGGCGTGGACATCAAAGGTTGGTGGCAACCCACAGATGCGGATGTGCCGTTGAAGACATGGATTGCGGAGCACCGCGGCGAAGAATATCTGCAGTAGAGACCATTGGACCTCTCAAGGTGTTTGGTTATCAGTTCTATCGGGGTTTTCGTTGATGGTTAGTCATCGTCCTCAGATTTTTCTGGTGGTGTGTGTTTGGACGGATCATCGTATGAAACGTATTTTTTTCCGTTCCGCTTGTTCTCTTCCTCTAATGTTTTCAAATACGCGGAGAATTCCGCCGGAGTTTTGAATTGTGCACTAATCTCTGCTTTGATGCGATAGCACTCTTCAAGGATAGGATTCGTGTAAGTTTCAGGATCGAACTCAGGCTGCTTTTCAGGTGCTTCTTTCATCTGAATGTCCTCCGTCAGTTCTGTCGGAGTTCCCGCTGATGGTTAGTCATCGTCATCAGATTTTTCTGGTGGCGTGTGTTTGGACGGATCATACGGGACATATTTGATGCCGTTGCGTTTGTCCTCTTCCTCCATTGCTTTCAAATACGCAGAGAATTCCGCCGGAGTTTTGAATTGTGCGCTAATCTCTGCTTTGATGCGATAGCATTCTTCGAGGATAGGATCCGTGTAAGTTTCGGGGTCGAAATCTGGGTGTTTTTCTGGTGCTTCTTTCACCTGAGTATCCTCCATTAATTGTGTAGGTGTGCAGATGGTTGTCAGTTGAAATCCTGCTTCTTGACAAATTTGCTCGATGTGTTCACGCTTGTTTTCATTTACAATGTGCCTGTGGTTCCACGATACTAAATATTCAACATTGTGTACTGTCGCGATAGCAATATGCTGTGCATCAGGCAGAGAGTTTCGCGGCACCGCACCGGAATCTAATAATTTCTGGGCAAGTGTGTCAACTTCAGGTGGTGTTTCCAATATTCTTAGAAGTGTGACTGCTTCAAGTCGTTGCCGGGCTGCACCTGCGTTACCTTGTCTGATCTCGTTGTGAACTATATGTGAAGTCACAAACTCAAACCTATCCGCATAATTTTCCCACAGCTGCCGACTTGCTTTCTGACGGGCTGCTAAGACTGGATTGCTACTGGGTCTCGCTACTAAGTAACTAACAACAGTTGACTCAATATAGACGCTCGGTTTTATTGTCGCATATTTTAACACGAAATATTACTTCTTTCAAATCAAACTTGTAGCATAGTGAAAGCGTAGAAAGATGACAGATTCGGGGAGATTACGTTTCCATCTTTCCATCCTTCCAACCCAAAATTAAGATCGCATCACGCCAAAGTATCTTCCCCATCCGTCAGCCACGCCAAGTCGAATTTCGCGAACGACAACGTTTCATACGCGCCATTCTCACCGCGTTCATAGAGGCAACAGATATTCATGTCCGAGCCAATACAGAGATCCGAATACGCCGCGGGACCGGCGTGCAAGACTTTCCCACTGCTCCAAGTTTGACATTCATCGTAACTGATGCGGATCGTCATCCGTTCACGGCTCTCACTGGCGGGATTGGAGAACAGGATACGGTTCTTGTCGTGCTGATTGGCATCCGTATACCGCACCATACTCGCCTGACAAATCGGTTCAACGAGATCTTCCTCGTAACCGAATTCCGTGAATGTATCGCCGCTGTCGCTGCTGCGTGCATAAGCGCGTCGTTTCGGGGCAACATAATTCCGACAATTGAAATAGAGTCCACCATCCGCCGTTTCGACGACAACGGATTCATTGGTTCCCGGTTGCGCTTTGCCTGCCATCCGCCACGTTTCACCACGGTCATCGCTGACAATTAGGTGCGAGTAGCCGTATTGCGCGTAGTCCCGCTCGTTTCCGAGCACATGATCACACGGGATTACCAATCTGCCGTTTGCGAGTTGGATCCCGTGGCAGGGACCGGTCGCATACCACGTCCACGCCTCGTCTTTCGTTGTAGCAGTCACTTCTCTCGGTTCCGTCCAAGTCTCGCCATCGTCGGTGCTGGAAGTTACCCAGACGGTGCGCGGTGCTTCTCCTGCGACGATCTTTCCTTCCGCGCCATCGGCGAGATTCTTGCAGAAAAGGAGCCAGATTGTGCCTGAATAGCGATCAACAACTGGCGCAGGATTGCCATCTGTATCGGCACCTGTAGAGACAGCGATTTGCATCGGTTGCCAACTCTCGCCGTTATCAAAACTCCGTTTCAAGACAATATCAATATCGCCTGAGTCACCACCACCGTGTCGCCTCCCTTCACAGAACGCCAATAGTGTTCCCTTGTTTGATCGGACAAGTGCGGGGATTCGGAACGTATGGTATCCCTCTGTCGCTGCCGTGAAAAGCGGACGCTCCGTTTTGTACATGCTTACAAGTCTCCTTGTGTAGAAATGAATACAATACCAATAACATTCGCCCGACAGCAGAAATACAATTTAAAGATTGTACTTCTACTGCTTCGCTAAAGACCGCAAGATTGAAACGAAGTGGAAGGCGAATCTTCAAAATAGCGCGCCCAAGTCCCAAAGCTCAATGTTTAACCGCAAGGAATAATTAAAAATTGGCGCGTTTGAGCCGTGCCCACGTTGTTGTCAACTTTCCAATCGGTTGAACATCTGCTGGGTCGTCCATTACAAACTCATCGGGTTCTTTCTGATGGTCAGAGAGTCGGAGCCCATCAACGACACAATTCGTTGGGAATTTCGGATCGGGCGGAGAAGCGTTGTTAACTTCAAAGGTTTCCGCGAAGACAGTAGGTCCCTTTTTGAAATCAGCTTCGCCTTCAAGCTTACCGTCTAAGTAGAGTTTCAAGCCGTCGGGTCCCCACGTCCCTGCCATGTGATGATGCTCACCCTTTGTCCAGTTGAGTTTAGCACTATTGGCATTGTGCCATGACCCCGCGCTTTTAATCCGCATCTGTGCGATCCCGCCGTTATTGAACTGCAGAAATATCGCATCCGTGCCGCGTTTGTAAGTCATGAACATAAAAAGTTCACCTGTAACCTCGTTGGCATCAAATCCCATTGTTACCCATAACTCAACGGTGCCTTCGTCGAGGTTAACAAAACGGTCTTCCACGGGAAAGTGGATAACGTCGCCAACCTCTTTGCTGACAAAACCGTTTCCAAATTTACCCGGCGCAAAACTACCGCCATCAACGGTGCCACCTTCTTTTTCGACTTCGGCTTTGCTCTCTAATGCAGAAAAGAAGGTCTCCTCGGCAGTAGCAACAGAGACACAAAGCAGCAGAATCGTCAATATACATAAGATTTTCATAAAACATCCTCCTATTCAGATTGAGGGTTTGAGTAAATAATGGTGCGGGAATTAGCGGAATTCCTCTTAACCACGCCGAAAACCCACATCAACTGTAAAAGTTATAACAGATTTGATGAAAATAATCAAAAGAGATTTGAAATTTTTTGTAGAGATTATAGGACTTCAAATGCCTCCAACACAGGCTTAGCGATCCAGCAGTCCGGTGTAGCCAACCGCAAGACATGGGCAACCGTCGCAGAAAGCCCTTGTTTCTTGAAAGAGACATGCATTATTTCTTTCCTCCGAAACGGTTATGGATTATCTGCTCGCGGCAGCCTTGATCTGACCCCAAGTGAGACTCAGTTTTCCAGCAGCCTCCACTGCTAACCCTTCCGCTTTAAGATTGTTTGACACCTCTTTTTCACTGAGCGCACGATCATAGAGACGCACTTCGTCGATCATCCCCTTGTGCACGAAGTCCTCGTTGTCATCTTTATAAGAACCCATGGAAAAGAAAATGCGATCCGGGTAATTGATTACGCCCGATTGCACACTCGAAGTGTTCTCCAGTTTCCCATTTACATAGATGCTCATCTCCTTACCATCGTATGTTCCGACCACATGGTGCCATTCATTCATATCATACGAGTTGGTGGTATTGAGGTAGGTTAAGAGACCATCGCCATCATCAGCCCCGTCCGAGGAGAGAGCGAAACTGAATAATTTAAATCGGCTGCCGATCAGCCAACCTTTTTCAAAAGCACCGTTGTCCTGAACGGCTACCATGTA
>JAAXHI010000007.1 GCA_012270875.1 Candidatus Poribacteria bacterium
TTTATGTCCGAAACTACTTATTGCGATATTTTTTGAGTTATTAGTTTAGAGAGGAGACAAGATGGAATTGCTAAAGAAATCGGTTCAATCCGTGCTTGAGAAAGATCGGATTGGGAGTCCCGTGTTCTTGAGATGCGTTCTTCACGTCGTTGGTGAAGATGTGAATCTGCTATCATCGGTGGCAGAGATGGGAGCGCTCGCGAATGCGTGGATACCCTCGTCCCCCGCGAGCGTCTATACGCAAGGGGACGCAGACGGAACACAGGTTACGGTAATGGTTCACTATGTAGGCGGACAGATGGCACTGTTAAGCGTCAATCGGGTTGATGTCGAGACAGCAATTGACATCATGCTGGTCGGTAACAAAGGGGTTATCTATCACGAAACGCCTGTGGGTAGACACTATTTAAATGCTATTCCGCCTGAATTTGGCGGGACAGGCGAACTCACAGCGGCTATCTCACAATCGCTTGAAAGCGGTCAGCCGATTGAACTGGAGGGGTAAAGATGCAACAGAACGGAAAATATGGAGTGCTTTTGCTCGGCGGAAATCGCACGCACCAAGAGAATTACGCTTTGAACTTTGCGCAAGATGAACGCTGCCGATTGATTGCCTTCGCAGATGAACCGGACGCACCGCCGGTCCGGATTGAATTGGCGCGCGCGCTGGCTGAATCAATGGATTTGCCATTCATAGACCTCGACGCAGCATTGGCACGCGAAGATGTGCATATTGTGAGTCTCTGTACAGATGTGGAACGCCGCGGGAAAATAGGCGCGAAATGTGCTGAGGCGGGGAAGCACGTCTATCTCGATAAACCGATGGCACTCAATCCTGAAGGGACTCACGAGATTATTGATGCTGTGGCAAAAACCGGTGTACGTACGCAGATGTTTAGCAACATTCATAGTACGTGGGCACGCACTGTCCAGCACGGATTGGCGAGTGGACGTATCGGTGAACTTCAGGCAATTCATTGCGATGTCCTGTTCTCTAAAGGACATCCCGGCACCGCACCTGTCGGAGAGAAAAGAATCCAAAACTCCACGTTGGAACACTATAGTTTCGTTGAAGCCAAACCTGAGATGTTTGATGTTGGGGTCTATGCTGTGTCTATGGTGAATTGGTTGACACAGAAACGCGTGCACCGTGTTTTCGGCGGAACAGCGAACTATTTCTTTCAAGAGCATCGCGATTGTGGTCTTGAGGACTTCGGTGCTTTAGTCCTAACACTAGAAGACGGGATTACAGCGACAATTGTGGGTGGACGTTACGGTTGGCAGAGTCACGCACAAGGCGGGATTCGGAAGGTACATCTCGTCGGCACCGAGGGGACTTTGACTTTTGACGCATCGGCGAACCGTTTGGAAGTTTTTGCTGCTGAACCGGGGTTTGAACCGCCGACACCGCATCCGCTTGATCCGATGGGGATGTGGAGTAGCACGCAAGCAGAGATTCAGATGCGACCGAAGCAGCAGTGGATTGATGTCGGTAGCGGGGATGATGGGCAGCGGGAATTCAGTGCGTTCATAGATTGCGTTGAGAAGGGTGTAGAGAGCGAAATGAACGCCGAATTTGCGGCACATTCTGTGGAGATTATCTGCGCGGGGTATCGGTCAGCAGCAACTGGAGAAGTTATTAACCTCTAACGCCTATCGCTTCAAGTTGCGCAATCCGTTTTGCCCACGACTCCCGGATTTCTGGGGAGTAGTCGCCGGGGAGTAGCGATTTTCGTGTGCAATTGAGGAGTGCCTGTAAGGTTTGGTATTGTCTTATGGGTCCGATATTCGGTAGGATCCGATCCTCCGCGACAGCGATAATCTCATCTAAAGTGAGTTCACCCGTCTCTTGTGAATCTTGCTTCAATATGCTGGCGGCTTCAAGGTCAGAACGCAGCGATGCGAAACTCGCTGCGGAGTAGTCTCCGGTTACCTTCAAAAGCCGTTCCACTGTATCATCAGGGAGAGAACCCGGTAAGACTTTCGCAAGCGTCCAGCGAAGAAACGCCTCACGGTCTTCGCCGTTCGGATCAAGCACGGGAATTACCATATCCCCGACCCGACCTTCCCGTCGGAGGTCGGGTGAGAGGTTATAGATACGTGCAGTCATCAGGAGCCATGTGATATTGCCACGGAGTTGTGGGTCCGACATCATCGCCTGTATCTTTCCTGTTAAACGCCGTTCTGTGCTATGCGCATCCTGCCCGACACCCCCGAATTGTGTATCCGCTTCATCAACGAAGATCAGCACCTTCACGAGTGCCATCAGCAACCGCCGCAGCCGTTCAAAGATAACATCTGTCTGTCCGAACCACATACTCCGAATATTCTTCAGGACGAGAACCGGTATATCAAGTTCACCAGCGAGTCCCTCGAAAATAAAGGTTTTCCCACTGCCGATGGGACCACAAACGCTCATGCCAGCAAGAGCATCGGGACCGGTTGAAGTGATACGCGGAATCAACTGCGCCTTCAGGAATTCCACCAGTTTTTGATTACCGACGATGTCTTGTAGACTATGGGCGGGTTTTTTAAACTCCACGACATCTTCACCCAACTGCGCTTGGATAAATTCGGAGACTTTCTCAATAACATCCTCGGGTTGGAGTCTCTCACCGGAATAGCAAGTAGCGAGGAGTAACTGACGGAGTGCTTGGATGGAGAGACCTGCGGTCAGCATCGCGAGTTGGGCTTGCGAACCCCAAAGATTTAACGGCTTTTCTACCAATTTCGGCGTGTTATTAAACCAAGAAATAAAGTGCTGGCGTTCCGACATTCCCGGTGCTGGGATTTCAACGGTGACGACCTGCGGCAACCTGATAATCCGAGAATTCACGAGACTTGGAGATTCCGCAATGAAGATAACGGTATCGTTACCGTTCATGAAATTGGAGTCAGAAATCCAATCTTGAACGATGCTGACGCGGTGTCTGTCTGGCAGTGACAAACTCCGAATTTCGCCTTCGGGAAGCAACATATCCGTCGCTTCTATCAGAATGATTAGTTTTTCGGGTAGTAGTTTTTCACCCTTTGCGTTCGTGCTGCGAGAGAGCAGACAAAACTGCCGGAGGAGCTCAAGTGCCAGCGTCGGACTGCCGATTGCATCGTTCATGTACTGCGTAAAAGACGCATCGGGTGGTTCTATGGCAGCATCAAGAGATCCGAGAGGTGTGTTTTGAGATGAGCCCCCTGTCTGTGTAGAACGGGATTGACTCACACTTACATTCGGGTCAGGCTCCGACTCGGTTGTGCCGCGCCATAGATCGAACGCTTGCTTCACTTTTTCGCGTTCTGATGCCTGTGCAAATCTTATGGGACCGTTGAGTTCATAAACGATCAGGATGAACCCCGGAATATCCCAACTGTGCGTTAAAAAGGGGACGAGTGGAATATAATCCGTGTTCTCTTCTTCCTTTATAAAGAAGAGGTCATGGATATTTCCGGACAGGACGAGACTACGAGACGTTCCTGAATTAATGAGCATTCCGGCTTCTGTACGGAATGCGTAGGTCGGGCTTTTAACGGCTATGTGTTCTCGCCCCCTTCCAATTTAAGTGATAGCACTTTAGAGCGGCAGCTCAGAATCGGAATTCTCAGTCTTCTTCGCGGGTTCTGTTTCCGTCTCCGTTTTCGTGTCGGTCTGCTGTGCCCCGAAAATCAATGCATCAAACTCGTCGGAGGCATTAGTTGACCGCGCTGCAACGAGGAATTCCTCCTCTTCGCTTTTGGAATCCGTACCAGCCAATTCCTGTGCGACTTTTGAACGTCCCTTGGCTTTCTCACGGATCTCACGCATCCGTGACAATTCAGCGGAAGTGCCGTCCATACTGATGCCAGAAAGCATATCGGCGATTTCTTCTTGCTCGCGCGCAGTAATTAGATCTGCGACCGCCTCAGACTGCTCGCTCTTAATCTTATCTAAATCGCGATGTAGACTGGTAATCTGGATTTTATGGGAGTCAATATCCGACTGGGCATTTTCGATCTCACCTTCGAGCTCATCAATACGTCCCTCTTTCTCTTGTAGATTGGAATTGAACTCTTGGTAAGCGGTAACACATCGCGTGTATTCGGCGTGCTGTTTGACTTCTTCGGGTGCCATACCCTCTTTTTGCAAATCAGCAGCGGTCTGCTGTGCCTTAGCGATAGCCCCAGCTTTTAATTCTTCCAAATTTTCAACTTCGTCCGTAAGACTCTTTACTTGTGACCGCTTCTGTTCAACAAGTGCGATCAGCTGTCCGATTGCCTGCTTATAACGTTGGATGTTTCCTTTCTTATCGCTGATGATGTCTTCGTAAGCCCCTCTAACGGCTTCGGGGTTCTCCATCATTCTGTCCGCGGTTTCGTGTGCGCGGCCCGTCAGCGTGTACCAGATAGCCTTGAAAAATCGCGTGAATCCGTTTGCCATTTCAGTTTCTCCTGTTGCGTCGTGTCTTATAAGTGCGACCTTATTGTATGGGTCTGCGAGTTGTACCAATGTTACTTTGCACGGTTTTGATCCGCGCCGCAAAACTTATCACATCGTATTTTAACACATTTTCCCTTAAACTGCAAGAAAATTCTGCATAGCGTTTTCGGTTCGTATAGTGAAGGCAATCGGAAAATTGGAATCACTGAGAACCGAATGGTTTTGAATGCCGATGAAATTCTGCTTGACACAAAGGAGATATGTAAATAAAATAGACAATAAACACGACTTTCGATTTGCAGAAGATGCCCATACAACCTACAATACATAGGACATTCTCATATTGGCTGTGGTTTATCGCATTCGGTGCGTTGGCACTGATACTTGCCAATATACCGCTATTCAATATCCTTGCGTTTGAGTTTTGTGCCGTGTTGGCACTCGGTATCTCTTTCGCTGGAGTACATATACCGCTCACAGTCGTGCAGCAGATGAAGCGGCAACCCGATGCACTCACGGGTTCAGCGGGACAAATCGTCGTCCGATGTTATCGGAGTGCGTTGGTATTTAACTTAGGGTTGTTCGTCGGACCGCTCGCTATCATTCTACTGAACGCGTTTCGGATTAAAAACTGCAATTTTGGTGAAGGCTTTCTCTTTTTTTTTCTGCTGCCCGTAATCAGTTGCGTATATTCGACAGCAGCCGGAACATTCTTTGGGTTCTGGATTAAGAGACGGTGGTTGGCATACTTGGCATATATCGGGTTTCTCGTGCTCACTTGTGTTCCGGTAGTTATCAATCTAATATTTCATCCGCCGGTATTCGCGTATCACCCAACATTCGGGTATTTTCCAGGTCCGATTTACGATTTCGTCATCCCGATAACAAGTACACTCCTGATCGCTCGCGCGGAGACACTCCTCTGGACACTCTTATTTTTCGGGCTGACCGTTAGTATTTGTGAAATAAGTAGAGACACAAGTTTGATGCCCCAACTGAAGTGGCGAAAACTGTTCAAGCCACCAACAAAACATGTAGGGTTATATCTGTTAATAGTCTGCCTACTCGGTTTCCAATTCTATGCAGGCGCGTTAGGTATCCGCCCAACTCGCGGCGATATTGCTCGGAAACTCGGCGGCTTCCGTGAAACCGCACACTTTGAAATCTTTTATGCCCGCGAACTTGAAACAGAGATTGAACGGATCGCTGCGGATTGCGAATTCCAGTACGCACAAGTATCTGCCTATCTCATACCTGATGGCGGCGAACTATCTCGCAAAGTCCGCGCCTATGTCTATGCATCCACTAACCAGAAAAAGCAGTTGATTGGTGCAGGCAATACATCCGTGGAAGATCCGTTTGGATATGGATTTCACATCCATACACAAGGCTTCCCACATCCGGTGCTAAAGCACGAATTGGCACACGTCTTTACTGTCCCGTGGTCGCCGCTGAAAGTGAGCCTGAAGATCGGACTTCATGAAGGGATCGCGGTCGCCGCGGATTGGGATGAAGGCAGACTCACAGCACATCAATGGGCAAAGGCGATGCGCCAAATGGAGATTGCACCGCCATTGTCAGCCATTATGGGACTTGGGTTTTGGGGACACGCAGGTTCTCGGAGTTATTTATTCGCAGGCTCCTTTGTACGGTTTCTTGTTGACACCTACGGCATAGAGAAATTTAAAGGTGTTTTTCCGACCGGTAATTTTGTGAAACACTACGGGAAAAATCTGTCTGCGCTTGAAGCGGAGTGGAACACGTTTTTAGAAACTGTCCCGTTGCAAGACGATGATGTCGCCTACGCCACGTATCGTCTGAAACGACCCAGTGTCTTTGAACAGGTTTGTGCCCATGAAATGGCAGCATTACGAGATACCGCTTGGCAGGTATATTACCGAAAAGATTTTGTCACCGCTGTGGAGACGTTTGAGACGATGCTATCAGATGAACCTGAGAATCTGAGCACTTTACGGGGTCTAATGTACAGCGCGTATCGGATGCTGGATTATGATAAGGCACTGTTATTCGCAGCACGCATCGTCAGCACGGAAGACACCCGATTCAGTCCAGAAGCGATGCTACTGAGAGGCGATATTTACTGGCTAAAAAACGAACACGAAAAAGCATTGAACGCATACACTTCTATCGAAACAGAACATGAGGCGATTGAGCAGCGGCGGATCAAGCGGATCGCAGCACTCTCTTATCCGAGTATAAGTCAGACCCAACCGAACGGGACAGGACAAGAGGATCGCCCCCTCCGAGCGTTACTCCGCAGCGTTTTGGTTGAACCCAAAAATGCAGCAGAGAAGATGGCGTATTTGTCAACATGCATTCAAACAGAGCCAGATATGTGGTTAGCATATCTCTTAGCTGGTGAACTGCTTGAAAGAGAAAAGGCGTGGCAGAGTAGTAATCAATACCTGCGCCGTGCAGTAGCACTCTTGGAAAAAACACAGGTATCGGGTGAAATTTCTCCAGAGATCACAGCGTTGGCGCAACTAACACCACAACAGTACCAGCGTCTTATGTTAGATACTCGGAGGACAATAGGCATCAATGCCTATCATCAGAAAGATTATGTGGCTGCACAAAACGCATTCGGTTCAATAGCGGAGAACACAGCACTTCCGTTGGGAATTATCCTTTCAGCAAAGGATTGGATACAGCGATGTCAATGGGCACAGGGTCGTAAAAAAGATCGGGGTTAGAAACCTCGCCCAGCGGAGAATGGGGTGTTTTTAGCCTGTAGGGGCGGTATCTATGTAATGTCGCGATTAGGAGACTGCTTCTACAAGAAGAAGGTATTGAGAATTGGCGTGTTTTGCTTGGGTGTTCTCCCTCTACAGAAAAACTGTGTTGACGTACTGGTTAACTTTACAATATAATATGATATAAGTATGGCAATCGAAGTTTCCTTTAGCGATAATGCAGGCTGGATATTGAACAAAGCGAAAGTGTTCCTGCGTTCAAAGCCTGTCCATAACAATGTGATTCTTACACTTTTACACGCCCGAGTTGAACGCTTTACCCCGGGTCGTTATTGGGTAGCAACGGATGGAAACGCTGTCGTTGGTGTCGTCTTTCAATCTCCCCTGAATCTTCGTGCAATCGTCACACCGATGGAACCGAGCATAGTTCGTTTGATCGTGGATGCAATATCGGATGCAAAAGTAAAATTACCCGGTGTGGGTGGAGATGCCACAACAGCAGCACACTTTGCAGGGCAATGGGCAGAGCGGCAGAAGTCAGCAGTGGTTCCGTTCATGGGACAGCGCATTTATGAAGTAGATAAAGTGGACGAACCTATTGGGATTAAAGGACATTTGCGGAAAGCCGTTCGAGAAGATCGAGAACGCCTTATTGACTGGGTGCGCCACTTTTATGCTGACACAACAGGTGTGCAAGAAAGCAGTGCCGAAGATATTGTTGATAGGCGGGTCTCTGCTGGACGACTCTGGCTATGGGACAACGCTGGACCTGTATCCATAGCAAGTCTGACACCATCTATGGAAGGTGTCGTTCGGGTGCAACTCGTATATACACCACCGGAGAATCGAGGCAAAGGTTACGCCAGCGCGTGTGTTGCGGGTCTCTCGAAACAGGTTCTTGATGCAGGACACCGTTGTATTCTCTACACCGATTTGGGTAACCCAATTTCCAATTCCGTTTACCGCCGAATAGGCTACTATGTTGTTGCCGAAGGAATCCACTATCGATTTGAGTGAGTCTATTGATAGGCAACTCTATTCTGTTAGGACTTACGCAAGGCGCAATAATGCACGTCGCATTTGGGCGGGTACGCCGCAGAATTGCGCCACTACGAACCTGATCACTTTTGAGAAACACACATATTTCCGAAGTCTGTCTGTTCGTAGTGATGCGATTTATCGCATCTCTGCGTAAGTCATGTCTGTAAAACTTAATAAGGACGCACTGTCAATAACCCCAAGCTAAAGCATAGGGCTTGTGCGAAGCGTATACTAAAC
>JAAXHI010000273.1:0-901 GCA_012270875.1 Candidatus Poribacteria bacterium
GTGCTTTTCACCTCAAAGACACCGTCCCCAATTTCGAGGATAGAGATGTCAAACGTGCCACCGCCGAGGTCATAGACAGCAATTTTCTTGTCGCCTTCATTTTGTAACCCATAGGCGAGGGATGCAGCGGTCGGTTCATTGATAATCCGCTCAACTTCTAACCCCGCGATTTTGCCAGCATCTTGTGTCACCTGACGTTGGGAATCGTTAAAGTAGGCAGGAACGGTAATAACCGCTTTCGTGACATCCTCTCCGAGATACGCCTCCGCAGTCTCCTTCATTTTCCGTAAAACCATAGCAGAGATTTCAGGCGGTGTGTAATCTTTACCTTCAATATTTACAGCAACGTCGCCATCTTTATCGGCTTTTAATTCGTAAGGGACGCGGGACGCATCGTCACCAATCTCGTTAAATTTCCGTCCCATGAACCTTTTAATCGAAAAGATTGTATTTTGAGGGTTCGTGATCGCTTGTCTTTTAGCAACTTGTCCAACCGGACGTTCCCCTTCTTTCGTAAATCCAACGACCGAGGGAGTCGTTCGATTTCCCTCAGTGTTTTCGATCACCTTCGCATCGCCGCTCTCTAAAACAGCCACGCATGAATTTGTAGTTCCTAAATCAATTCCAATGACCTTACTCATTCTTTATTTCTCCTTTGTATAAGTAATTTTGAGATCATAGTCGTAAAGTCCATAATATAGTTGAATAATTGCCACCGCACTTGCGCATCAGAAAGCCGGCTGACAAAAACCCCTCCTTATTTACGAAAGAGTGTGCAATATCCGTGCCAATGTTAATTGGTTGAAATAGTCGAAATTCCCGCCGGATGTCTGCCAAATTGGCACGCTCAGAAAAATAATCTAATTTCACAAGTCAATTTGACTTACCGCGCCCTATACGC
>JAAXHI010000273.1:991-13701 GCA_012270875.1 Candidatus Poribacteria bacterium
GGTTCCTCCATGCCAATCATAAGCGGCGCATCAATCGGCACCAATTTATCGCCAGTTTTCGGGTAATTTATCAACACCTCGCCATCAAGATAGGTGGTCCACCACTTTCCGCTCTGAAACGAAACAGCCACATGTTGCCATTTGTCTTTGACGACATCGCGAGGGCTTTGTGCGGGGACATTCCGTCCACCTGTCAATTTCCAGCCCATCCAGATAAAACCGTCCGGATGGAGCAGCACCTCAAAGAATTCCTGCACATCCGGTCCCTTCGCCGCGATGAGTTGCCACGTCCCGGGACCTACCTTCAGCGTCGGTTTAATCCAAGCAGCGATAGTAATGCCATCGGTAAATTCAAACGCATCAGAATGCTCTACCCGAACGATCCCATCTTTTCCACCGAAATTAACCGCCTTCCCGAATTTACCGTCGGTCCACGATGTATCACCCTCTAATTTCCCATCCTGTTTGTTACCAGACAGATCTTTGACAGCCTTACCCGTTCCCTCTTCAAAAGCGAAGTAGACGACTAAACCTTCGAGTTCTGCGGCTGTGCTAACACTTTGGAAACTCCCTACCAGATACACAGCACACAAGCAAGTTAAAAATTGACGCATGAGTGTCCTCCATTCGTATAGGGGTCAGTATGTTAACCTGAGTTTGACAATAAAAATGCGAACCTGTTACGGCACAGCGAGTGTGCCTACTACTTTAAGTTAAGCAATACGGGCGGATGTAAAGCACACCCGCCCTTTAAGTGCTATGTCTATCTCTACGCAAACGGGAATGTACCTTGATAGCCACGCGGTCGAGAAACGTGCCAAACGCCATCATACATCGGGGTTACCTGATAATGGCACACGACATTGCTCCGTTCCATATCGTCGCGTTCTTTCGCACCTTGATGCGGCATATGGTTGATGAAAACAACGCAATCTCCCGCTTTCGGATACAGGATCACGTGCTCTTGTGCTTCACACCATTCCTCAAATTTAGGGCGATCTAACGGATAGAGATACGGCGGTTCTGACAAATGTCCGTTTTTGATAAACTTGAGGTGTCCTTCACCCGGATCGTTATCCTGAAAATAGTACGTCGTGTTAATCCCGACGGCTGCCATCGCAAACGGATGTTCCTCGACATACCGCTGCTCCTGCCAGTAGCCGTAAAAATCCATGTGCCACTCTTGGAGATAGGGACCGGGGTTAATGTGCGCACGTAGGCTCCGCAGCTGGCACTGCTTGCCCATTAATCCCTCAAGATACGGACGGACACTCGGATGCCCGACAAGCGGTTGAT
Organism: Candidatus Poribacteria bacterium; assembly: GCA_012270875.1. Lineage (GTDB taxonomy): Bacteria > Poribacteria > WGA-4E > WGA-4E > WGA-3G > WGA-3G. Next base: position 2,288 of record JAAXHI010000273.1, read on the forward strand.
ATGTATCCGGTTCACGGTCGAGTAACGTATCAAACCACATGTTTCCAACAGCATTTAAGCCTTCTTCCCAACCCTGTTCCCGCGCGTAGTTAATGCGTTGCCGGATATTTTCTGTCTCGTCTGGCGACAACGCGCCCTCTATCAAAACGTAACCATTCTGTTGCAGTTGATTGAGTTGATCTGTCATATCTGACATGATTTTTCTCCTTGTGAAGATTCAGAGTTATTAACAGTATTCTATATACCTCTGTGGAAGGTGTCAATTTCAATTGCCAGCGAAAAGTTTAACGAATAAACCCCACCCACTAATCCCGGCAAATGTAACAAGCACCGCTGCAGAAATCAAGGCACCGACAAACATGAACGGACGTGTCCGATACGCAGCAGGCAGCTTCGCATTCAGATACAACGCCGCGAGCATCATCAACGCAATTGAAAAATTCGCCAAAATAAAGCCCGCGATCTGTGTTAGGATGTCAAACGGAATATTCAACCAGATCAGAACCATTGTTGTCAAAAAAATATAAAGGCAAACCCATTTGCGAAGTGTATCGTAACGCCATTCGCGGTGCGGCCAGACCGCCTGAAAGAACTCTTGCATCACTCTCGCGTAGATTTCTGGAAGTGCCTGTAACGTCCCCCATAGTGCAACAACAATACAGATGTAGTAGACCCACACCAGCGAGGCATGAATATTTGCCCAGACACTTGCTTGATCGGTGAGCAGGCTCCATCCTTCAAAAGTACTTTCCATCCCATATAGGACCGCCGCGCCTGAAATCATGAACGCTGCCGTCACGATGAACAGCACAATCGCGCCCATGCCGATATCCCAGCGTAGAGGCGCAAGGATTTTTCGGAGTTGGCTGACCTTTTCAGGGTGTTCAGGGAGATAATCAATTCTATCACGCTCACTGGCACGGCTTTGAATGGCATCAATATCCGGGTGTCCTGTCATACCCCAGCGATGAATGCCTACCCAATTCGCGTAAACAATATATCCCATCACAGACCCGCCGACATAACCGAACGCTGTCGCCATTGTCAACAACGGATTCTCAACAGCATCCTGCGGTGCCCATTCAGGGAATTCAGGCAGATACCCAAAACGGAGACTCCCTACCAACGCTTTACCAAAGTCGGGACGCACTATCAACGTACCGATAATCGTTCCAACAACGAGGATCGCACAGATAATAAGCTGCTGTTTCTCCAGTCTCTCAAAGGAGATACGCAAACCGAAAAGGAGTGCCATAGTGATAAAACAGGACGTGATTAGGTTTTCCCAAACAGGCTGCGCAGCACCAGAAGGAAGCGTTTCTCTGAACAGAAAATGGAGCAAAGCACCACACGGTTTAGCAATGGGGACCCACGCTAAAGGCGCGCCTACCATCTCAAAGAGCACAATTGCGATGGGGAGCCAACCCCGCGGTCCCGGCAGTTTTACAAGTCGGTGTCCGATATATTCACCGCTGACTGCCGTATAACGACCGAGCAGATAAGTAACAAAAACGCCTTTCACGACGCAGCTGAGTAGCACAAGCCAGAGCAAGTTATATTCAGCCCACGCGCCTGCGCGAACAACGACGATCGTTTCACCAGCACCGATGCTCACTGAAGCAACAATCGCTGCAGGTCCAAACACCGCAGCAAGCCCAGCAATCTTCTTAAGCGACCACGGTTCAGCAAACGGACCAGCGACGGGCGAGATCTCAACGTGTTCACTGTTTTCTTGTGTATCTTCTGTCTGCATAGCAGGTTCCCTAAGAGCAATGAGCGGACTCAAAGAAGTCCGCTCGCTGCTACCACTCTATTATTCCAACGGTTCTAAAGGTTTCGCATTCCCAAAAACCGGGGTCGGTGCGTTGCCCGGTGCCGCCCATCGAGAGGCGTTCGCGATAACGTGTCGAACGTTCTCGTCATAGTAGATCGGGTACGTCTCATGACCCGGACGGAAATAGAAGATCTTGCCTCGCCCGCGATAATAACAGCACCCACTTCGGAAAACTTCACCGCCGGGGAACCAACTCACAAAAACGAGCGTATCCGGTTCAGGAATATCAAACGGTTCGCCGTACATCTCAGCGTGCTCGAGTTCAAAGTATTCACCTAAGCCTTCAACAATCGGGTGCCCGTGCTCAATGACCCAAAGGCGTTCCTTTTCACCGGCTTCACGCCATTTGAGGCTACAGGACGTGCCCATCAAACGCGTAAAAGGTTTAGAATAGTGTGCCGAGTGGAGAACGATAAGTCCCATGCCGTCCAAGACACGGGCACTAACTTTGGCGGCAATCGCATCCTCAACAGCACCGTGTGCGGCGTGTCCCCACCAGATTAAGACATCCGTACTTGACAGCACATCATCGGTTAAACCGTGTTCGGGTTCATCTAAAGTCGCGCTCCGCACCTTAAAGCCGCCAGAGTCGTCCAGACCATCGGCAATCGCGGCGTGGATACCTTTCGGATAGATACCGCGAATAAAATCGTTCGTTTTTTCGTGTCTAAACTCGTTCCAGACTGTAACCTGAATTGGTTGCGTCATAAATTTCTCCTGACTTGTGTCTAATAATAGAAATATATTGAAAACCTCTGCTGAGATTTTTGTGTTCAACAATAGTGAATCCTAAATATATCCAGTTAGCGGATATCACTACTTTCGGTATTCGTGTCATGTCTGATATTTGCTTATACGCGCTGATCATTTATCCAACGGCAACAATGTATTCTGTCAACTGAGAGCGTCGCGTTCTGGATCGCTTAGCCGCTTGAACGAATTCACGTAGTGTGACAATTAACTCATCAGCTGTCTCAGGTGTGAACGAAGCTTCACCATCCTCTGGGCAAACCCAGGCATACACATTTGGCACTTGGATAGATATACCGTCCTCACTATATGTAAATACGGTTGGCTTCCACTCCTTTTTCCTTTTGTGTTGCCCACACATTGGAGCTGGTTTTGAGGTCATAAATTATCTCCTTCGGTGCCTTCGGCGTTTAAAGGGAGGAAATTCCCATTGATTCTCATCAGGGATATAGGCAGTCACAAACTCAATATAAATCGGATCGGCGTATTCACAAACAACATGTAGATAAACTACAACGTTTTCCGAAAGCGTTGCGCGTCCACAGATTAAAGTTCGCTGATCCTCATAGTATTCTTCAATTATAGTCCCGTTGAGGATCGCCTCTACCATGTGTTTAACCTCAAAATCTTCTTTTTGAGCATGCGCTGAATCGCATGACTTTTAACAAGGTAGCTGCCAGTTTGAACTCTTTCACGAATCGTTTGTATATCCACGCGATGAACTCTTGACTCTAATTTGTGATTTGTAACAAAACCTACCACTCTTAGAACACTAATTCCGTCTCTACTGCTTCATCGTAGTCCACACCTTCAACTTCAAAGCCGAAGAGGTTTCGGAAACGTCGTCTGAAGCCTGCGTAATCGGAGAGTTCGTGGAAATTGTCCGTGTCAATTTGTCCCCAACGCTCGGTCACTGCGTCGGTTATTTCAGGCTGCAATTCGCGATCATCGAGTCGGATATAACGCTCAGCATCGAGTTGTGGTTGCAGTTCCGGTCCGAGATATTCGGAGAAAAGACGGCGCATCTGCCCAATCGGTGCCTCATTGATGCCCCTCGCGTTCATAATATCATAGAGGATGCTGACATAGAGCGGCACGACAGGAATCGCCGCGGAGGCTTGCGTAACAACAGCTTTGTTCACCGAAATGTAAGCGTTGCCCCCAAGTTCGCTTCCGAGCCGTTCATCAAGCGCGTCCACACGTGCTTTCAGATCGTCCTTCGCTCTGCCGATAGTACCATCCCGATAAATGGGCCAAGTCAAAGAACTCCCAATATAGGTATAGGCGACAACCGTCACCTCCGGCGCGAGCAATTCCGCACCTGCCAACGCGTCAATCCACATCTCCAAATCTTCACCCCCCATCACAGCGATTGTGTCGGCGATCTCTTGGTCGGTCGCTGGCTCAATCGTTACAGGTGTGATAACTTCACGATTCAGATCAATCGTTTTTCCCGTGTAAGACGCGCCAATCGGCTTGAGTTCGGATTGATGCGAGACACCCGTGGTTGGATGGATTCGGCGTGGTGCAGCGATACTATAGACGAGGATATCTATTTTGCCGAAATCTGCTTTGAGTCGGCGAATCGTCTCTGCTTTCATCTCATCTGAAAACGCATCTCCATTGAGACTATCCGCGAAAAACCCATCTGCTGTCGCCTGTCGATGGAAAGCCGCGGTGTTATAGTAACCTGCTGTCGCAGTGCGTCTGCTATCAGCCGGACGCTCGTAGAGAAGCCCAAGCGTTTTCGCACCGTAAGCATAAGTCAAAGCGATGCGGGAAGCAAGCCCGTAACCTGTTGAGGCACCGATGACCAAGGCATTGAGGCTGCTCTCTTTGTAAGGGATGCCGTGCTTAATCTCGTCTATCTGGTTAAGTACATTCGCGTGGCAACCCGCCGGATGCGCATTGGTGCAGATAAACCCGCGTATTCGAGGTTTAACAATTTGAACTGCCATTTTTTAACTTTCCTTGCGGAGTAATAAGCGTGGTTTCATGCTTGGAGTATTCTTCTCTCGAGCCGCCCTCCACTTCGTTTCGGGCTGCGCTTTTGTGACGCATAATACCGATTTTAAGTTTCCTCAAGAGATTAATCATCAATTTCGACGACCATTTCAACTTCAACCGGAATACCACCCGGCAATTGGACCATACCAACTGCGGAACGGGCATGTTTACCTTTGTCGCCGAATACTTCGACGAAGAAGTCGGATGCCCCGTTGACGACTGCGGGTTGGTCAATGAAATCGGGTGCCGAATTGACAAATCCAACCACTTTAACAACACGTTTCACTCTATCCAAATCGCCGAGTGCATGTTTAAGGGTACTTAACAAGCCGATCGCCACCTGACGCGCCGATGCGTAACCCTCTTCGATTGTGGCATCGGTACCGAGTTGGCTTTTATAGATCACGCCTTCGCCTGTCCCGGGACCGTGTCCGGAAGTAAAAACGAGATTGCCGGTCTGCACCGTTGTGACATAATTCGCTACGGGAACCGCGGGTTCCGGTAATTCTACACCTAATTCTTCAAGTCGTTGTTCTATTTTCATCTAAATTATTCCTTTTGAAAATGGATTAAATTCTAACATGCCGAAAAGACGACATTCTTGGCGTAACTTGTAAGTCAAAACTTGCCATAATTCTTATTTCTGCCTCTACTATTAAACAGATTTTCGCCAATTTTGTCAAGCAATCTTTTAAGGAATCACATATTTGACAAATTGCTGTTAAATGTGTATAATATATAATAAACCTTTTAACGAATTCAAGTTATATCAAGATTAAAGAATCCGCTCACAAACTCAGCAGGTTCCTAAAACCTGCTGTATTTATGACTTGTCTATAAGGAGACAAAATTTTATGAAAAGTATTTACTGGTTGACAGTCGCAATCGCGGTTGTCTTTGCACTGGTTATCGGAACCTCACAATCCGTATTCGCGCAGGCGAACGATATTGAGGGTGGCCCGTTGAAAGACAATGAACTCCTAAAAGATCCAGACCCCAACGGCGATAACCTGAGAGAAAGTCACGCTGGAAACAAAAACTGGATCACTAAATGGTATGGACCCGACGGCAACTATGAAAACAACGGCGGTTTTCAGGCTTCTTCTCTGAGAGATCTTATTGATGAGGGATCTAACGGTAAACTCACGGAACCCAAACTTTCGACAAGCGCAGGTTTGAACCTTACAAAAACCGTTGACATGGAATGGGATGGTGCGAACGGCGGTACTCGAGAGTGGACGGTCTTTGAACTTGATCCGGCAGATGGGAACAACATGAACAGAGGCGGTCCCGTTGATAACATTGATACTTACGGAATGATCGTTATTCACTCACCTATAGCCAGAAAAGCCATCATGTCCCCCGCTCATGACGACCACGCCCAAATTTGGATTAACGGCGAGAAATGGTACAACAACTCCAGATGGACAGGTGCCGCACAAACGATCCTTCACAACGTTGAAGTCGATTTGAAAAAAGGTGCCAATGTGGTACTTTACCGCGTTGGTGAATCCGGCGGTTCCGCGTATATCAATCTCCATTTTGATGATGAGACCCACAGTAAAGCCAAGATTTATCCCAATAAATCGAAGGATCAGAAGGGGTTCTTCAGTGAAGTCGCTGGTGTCCTTGATGTTGACCCCGTCGGGAAGTTGACAACGACCTGGGCAGATATTAAGCGGAACCGTTAGTTAACCTAAAGTCCTTATATACGCTTTTCAGATGAGGACTTTTCTTGATCTCTCACTTGACAAATTTTTGTTGAGATATTACAATAATTTGTAATGTTGAACGCTGTTTCAACGTTATATACGCCACAGAGAACCTAAGTTCCGTTTTCGTTTAACTTAGGACTCTTAACTATTAGTCTACAGAAAAGGATGTAATATGAAAAAATTTAGTCTTTTCGCACTTGCGATTGCCATTGTTTTCACACTCGTTATCAGTGGCGCACACCATGTATTCGCGGCGGACCTCATCCAAGGCGGACCGCTCGCCGAAGATGCACACTTAGAAGATCCAGATCCTAATGGGGATGACCTGAGAGAAGATCATGCTGATGTAGAAACTTGGATTACCAAGTGGTATGGTCCCGATGGCAACTATGAAAACAACGGCGGTTTCCAAACTTCCGCAGCCATCGACTTCATGGATGAAGGCACCGGCGGTAAAATTACCGATGCCTCGCTTTCAACCCTGAGTGGTTTACTCATGACACAGGACATTGATGTGGAATGGGGAGACGACCACGGTGGCACACGTGCCTGGACAGTCTTTGAAATTGATCCCGCAGACGGGAACAACATGAACAGAGGCGGCCCCGCTGACAATATCGAAACTTATGCTGTTATCGTTATTGACGCACCGAGTGATATGACCGCTATCATGTCTCCCGCACACGATGACCACGCCCACATTTGGATTAACGGCGAAAAATGGCACAACAACTCCAGATGGACAGGTGCCGCACGCACGATCCTTCACAACGTCGAAGTCAATCTCCAAAAGGGTGCCAACGTGCTACTCTATCGCTGCGGCGAATCTGGCGGTTCTGCATACTTCAATCTCCACTTTGATGACGCAACGCACGATGCTGTTACGATCTATCCGAAGGATGCAACCGATAAGGCTGGCTTCTTTGATGAAATCTTGCCGTTGACTGCTGTCGAACCCGCTGGGAAATTGACAACAACTTGGGCAGACATCAAACAGCGGAAATAAGTAGTTATTATTATTTTATAGGCGCGCTTCTCATAGCGCGCCTATTTTTTTTAAGCAGTATCAGTTATCGGTACGCAGTTGTCAGCTTTCAATCTAACTGCTGAGTGCTTAACACGGAATCCACTTGACAAATCCAAATTCGCACGTTAAAATATTTTCACAGAACCTACCAAAAACAGAGACGCTGAGGTTGTATCATGCGAAATAAGTGCCTTATCTGCTTTTTAATCCTGATCGCTTCGGTGCTTGTTGGATGGACCGGCGGTTGGACGCGCGTGATGAGAACCGGACACGAAGCATATTTGTATGGGAACTACGACGAGGCACAGATCGCTTTTCAAGAAGCGACATTTCAGAAACCTGACAATCCGATTGCACATTATAACCTCGGCACTGTGCTGTATAGAAAGGGTAAGTTCAGCGAAGCAGCCCAAGCATTTCGAGAATCGTTAGCAAAGCATAGTGGAAATACTGAAAAAGCCCCAGATCAGGCACATATCTATTACAATTTGGGAAATGCCCAATTTAAGGCGCGGGATCTCAGACGTGCTATTGAGGCTTATAAACACTCGCTCCGTTTGAATCCACAGGACACCGATACACAACATAACCTCGCATTAGCACTTCGACTCGCGAAACAACAAGAGGACTTCGCACAGCAACAGAAGGCGGATAAAAACGCCGAACCGCAGACGCAACCGGACAATATTGGCGAAGCGGAGAGACTTCAACTTTTAGAACGTTTAAGTAAGAATGAAAATAGGGTGCGACAAAAATTATTACAGCAGCAGCGCAAAAGCGGACTCCGGCGTGCGAAGGATTGGTAAACGCTCCAAAACCGCTTTACGCATACTTCTTTTCGTATGCTTCTCTGTTCTCTATGCTATGCAGAGCACAGCAGGGCAGGTGCCCACGCGACCGCCTACCATCAACGTAGCCGCCGCAGTCAAACCGCGTCATATACAACTCGGAGAGAAGGCGCGATTAGACCTTACGATTTCTGGAGATGCCTTCATCAAGCATATTGAGGCACCGAAATTCAATTTTCTACCCGCTTTCCTCGCTGTGCCACTTCACACCGAAACAACACCACGATTGGAATCAAATAAAATCGCGGTCTCTATCGCCTGGGCATACGAACTGATTCCCCAAGCTGTCGGCGACTTTTCATTATCGGATGTCCAGTTTGCCTACCAAGGTTCCGATTATTTCGCAAATCCAGGATCAATTCGGGTCAGCAGCGCAGACACTTATGTAGATGTTTCAACGCGTAGCACCCACCAAGTCACAGTGAGTGTTAATACCGCCGAACCTTATCTTAATGCCCCGCTGACATACACCTTTCGGTATCTGTATACCGCGGTGCTGCCCACACAGGAATCCCCAACTCCGAGACTCCCTACGTTTCCCGATTTTTTTGTTGAGGAACTTCCAACGCAGCCAGCGCATACACAGCAAATTCGCGGAAAAAACTTTTGGGTCGAGGAACACGTCCGCAGGCTATATCCACAGAAAACAGGACAGATCGTCATCAAACCGGCTACATTGGTGCTACCAATCCCACGCGGACGTAAGACTTTGACAACCGGACCCTTGAAGTTGAATATTCAACCCTTACCGGAGATAGGAAAGCCAGCGCACTTCAGTGGTGCCGTTGGGGAATACCAGATCTCCGCACAAGTTGATCGGACCTCGGTGGAGACAGGAAACGCACTAACCTTATCTCTACAAATCTCTGGACGCGGGAACATACAAACGGTCGCGGCTCCGAAGTTGCCAGCCATAACAGGTGTTGTTGTGAACGGACCTAATCTCGTTGAGGATTCTACACCGACGAACCGCACCTATGCCTACGCTCTAATTCCTGCTCGAACAGGGACACTGCGGATCCCTGCTATAGCGTATGTCTACTTCAACCCGAGTCAAGCCGCTTATGCCACAACACAGACGACCCCTATTCCTGTCTCAGTACGTCCAAATCCGAGCGACGCAGCTGTTCCCGAGACAGACACTTCGGCGTGGTGGATCTGGTTAACCCTATTAGCGATCCTGATAGTGGTGTTGGCGGTGGCAGGCTTTCTCTGGTATCGCACGAGGCCTCAGATGTTTAGGAGGACCGCAACACGCACGCTTGATAACAGCGAAACAACGGAGCGAGGGAGGCAGCGGACAGAAACAGAACCGACAACCCCTGCTTCATTGGCACACGATGCGCTCATAGAACTCGCACACAGCAGTCCGACTGATGAAGCAACCGCGTTTGCAAATACACTCGCACAGATACTCTATGAATACCTCACCGATACGCTTGCGCTGACGCAACGTAATATCGACACAGTACGCGAGGTGTGCATTCAGTCCGGTATTGCCGAATCTATTCGTGAAGAACTGGTGGATCTCCTCACGAAGTGTGATTACCACCGCTTCGCACCTGTGCCACTTACAGCAGCCGAGCGTGGCATGTTAATCGCTCGCGTTGAAACGGTTATCAATAATATTGAAAGTTTTCAGACAGTCGCATAGGGTAAGCAATATTAAATAATAAATTCCGATTTTCCATTAGGTGTGAATCCCGTAGGGGCGGGGTTTCCCCGCCCGTTATTGATGGACAATGTGCATATTTAATATTGAAACTTGCTTAAGTGTGGTTTCTAACTCACTGATAATAAAAAGGATTTCAAATATGGATATATTCTCTCTTTTAATTCTCTGGATACACGTTATCGCCGCTGTTATATGGGTCGGCGGCAATCTCGTTTTAGCGATGGTCATCGTCCCGCATTTTAAACAGAATTTACCACCTGTCCAACGCATCCGACTCCTGATGCAGATAGGTAAACGGTTTGAACCAGTTATATGGGGCTGTATCGGTGTCTTATTTTTTACGGGGATCGTCAACATCTTTTTCGCCGTAGATCTCACCTCGCCGACTGCGCTCTCGAACGCCTTTATGCGAACACTCATCATCAAAATACTACTTTTCTTTCTGTTGACGATCCTTACAGTACTGCACAGCATGATCTTCGCGCCCCGATTGGTAGTAGCGATTGAGGATTTAGACCCCACAATTGAGGAACTCCCATCAGAAGTCAAGCCACTCCGTACCCAGATGTCCGTTATCTCCAGTTTGATAGGTGTCGTTTCTCTACTCATCCTGCTCGCTGCAGTCGCACTCCGCATGGGGATTTAACTATAAGTAGACCTTACGCATTCTGTCTTAAAGTCCCCCTGATAAGGGGGATTTAGGGGGTTTAAAATAAGGTAAACCAATTAAACCCATTTGCGTTTTTAAAGTCAATTGCGTTATTATATATAGTGACGCATAAACACATAAGATTAGGATTGAATTCAAATTAATTGAGGGTGGTTCATAAATGATTCATTAGCGACGAGACATTTGATGCCTTTTTCGATGATCCGCTCCTGCTTTTCATCGAGCACTTTAGGTTCATTGACATTGGCAGGTAGCACATCATACATCAGCGGGAACCCATCACGTGTCGTCGTCAGATGAAGTCCATAGCCATAGACCCATCCGTGATACCCGCTTTTTGACCAATTTGCGGTTTTATCAACGTTGCGGAGTCCTTTGGGAATATGGTTTTTCGCACGATCCTTCTTGTGCCAGACGGGTCCCTTTGCTTTGAACAAACTCTTATCCTCATAGGCGAGATCGTCTGAAAAACCGTAGCCGTTTGAAACGACCCAATCTGCGATGAACTCAGAAAACTCGCTAACAAACGCCGCCAATGCTTTGTATCTGCGTCCGAGCGTCGGACGAGATGGACACGAAGGCAACCGTAATGTCTCAAGCATGGTCGGATGCGTGTATAACCAATGATACTGTCGGCGAATCGCATGGATCTGTCTCTGCGTCATTATGGTGTAAAAAACGAGTAAAGACGCATCTGGATACGTTTTCGGTCTTCCTCTACTGATAGGAGTTTCTCTACCTTCAAGAAACTCGTCAAGTAAGAAAAACAAAAATGTGATATAATCTTTCATGTCAGGATAATACATGGGAACTCCTTCAATGGGTTAGGTTTCATTAAAGGATACCCATTATCCTGACAACTCACAACTTTATTTATGAACCACCCTC
>JAAXHI010000340.1 GCA_012270875.1 Candidatus Poribacteria bacterium
CCGAAAGAAGTTACGCTCGTGAAAAAAGCGAGTGGGTGGTACGCTCATATTTCTTGTGAACTCCCCGATACACCGAAAGTTGAACCGACACAAGCGATTGCTGTTGATATGGGAACAACGCATTACCTGTTCTCACTGCGAAGCATTCTGAAGGCGAAAAAGAGGACAACCCACGCTGGTATCGTCAAGCAGAGGCACTGCTGCATAAACATAATCAGACGATGGCACGCCGTAAAAAAGGCAGCCACCGCTGGTATAAAGCCGTTCATGCGTCTGCTCTGCATCAGGAACGGACGACAAATAAACGTAAAGACTTTATTGGAAAACTTATCTATAAACTCTACCACCACTTGGAAAATAATGTCTTAGTGGCAGAGGATTTGAGCATCTCCAATATGGTCAAGAACAAACACCTCAGCAAAAGCATTTCCGATGCGTCTTGGGGAACATTCTTTAAGTGGTGTGGGAACATAGCCGAAAGAGACGGTTTCCACTTCCACCAAGTCGATCCCAAGAACACCTCGCAAATCTGTTCTAACTGCGGTCAGAAGTCGCCAAAGAAACTATCGTTGGCGCTCCGAACTTTTAACTGTCAGGCTTGTGGCACGTCTTTAGACCGAGACCACAACGCTGCGATAAACATACTTTTGAGGGCAGCTGCTGCCCTTCGTGGAGAGCGGTGGGTTGCCACCCTCTATGAAGCGAGAAACAAGAACGAAGCACGAGACAAAGGCTTGCAGCGTGCAACACAACTCACGTTGTTTGACGCAACAGCAAGCCCAAGTCTTTAGGCTTGGGTAGTTGACTAACCAAAAAGGAAAGAGAATATGAAATTCAGACGCGAAGACATTTTAACCCAGTTACGTAACAATATTGACGCAGGCAAACCCATCATCGGGGCAGGTGCCGGCACGGGTATCTCCGCCAAATGCGAGGCTGCCGGCGGCATTGATCTCATTATTATCTACAACTCCGGAAGGTTCAGAATGGCAGGCAGAGGTTCACTCGCGGGTATGATGCCCTACGGCGACGCAAACCAGATTGTCGTTGAGATGGCGAGCGAAGTGCTACCCGTCGTCCCAGATACACCCGTTCTCGCAGGTGTCTGTGGCACCGATCCGTTCCGCTTGATGGACATCTTCTTACAACAGATAGACGCAATCGGATTTTCCGGAGTTCAGAACTTCCCGACGGTCGGTCTCATTGACGGCACTTTCCGTCAATTGCTTGAGGAGACCGATATGGGTTACGGACCTGAGGTGGAGATGATTCGGACGGCACATCAATTGGGCATGCTCACCACGCCTTATGCCTTCAACGAAACCGAGGCAGAACAGATGGCAGATGCCGGGGCAGATATTCTTGTCGCACACATGGGACTCACGACGAAAGGTGCTATCGGGGCAAAAACTGCCTTCACGCTTGAGGATGCCGCCAAACGCGTCCAAGCCATCCATGATGCCGCGAAAGGTGTCAATCCAGAGATTCTTGTAATCTGTCACGGCGGTCCAATCGCTGAACCGGAAGACGCTACGTATGTTCTCGAAAATACAGAAGGGGTTGTGGGGTTCTATGGTGCGTCAAGTGCTGAACGCCTCCCGACTGAGCGCGCGATTACAGCGCAAATTGAAGCCTTCAAAGAGATTCGGTTATAATTCTATTCTCTCTATTCGGTAGGCGCGGTTTACAACCGCGCCGGTGCATTACCGACCAACTTTACAACGGCACAACGCCAGTATATTTAACACCGGTCAGGTAGGCGATGTCTCGTTCCCCAGTCGTCAAATCGTCGCCGTTAAACTGATTCAGATGATTGTGTCCACAGGCACGCGCCAAGACTTGCATGAGCGACACAGAGGCACCGAGAAACCGGTTCAACTGCTGCGCGGAGGCTTCTACTTTGAGTCGTGAACGGAGATGCGCCTTCTGTGTCGCAATCCCGACGGGACAGTTATTCGTGTGACAGGCACGCATCCCAATACAACCGATCGCCTGCATCGCTGAATTCGCGATTGCAACGCCATCTGCACCGAGTGCCATCGCCTTCGCAAAATCGGCGGGTGTTCTCAAACCACCAGTGATAATAAGCGTAACATCGCTGTTTCCCGTTTCGTCGAGATATTTCCTTGCACGTGCTAAGGCAGGCATCGTCGGTACCGAGATATTGTCTCGGAATAGGAGCGGTGCAGCACCCGTGCCGCCACCTCTGCCATCAAGGATAATATAGTCCACGCCGACATGAAGTGCGGCTTCAATATCTTTCTCAATGTGTTGCGCAGAGAGTTTAAAGCCGATTGGGATGCCACCCGTTTCCTTCCGCACCAATTCCGCGAACTTTGCAAAATCGTCGAGCGTTTCCCAATTTGGAAACCGTGCAGGTGAGATCGCGGGTTCTCCTGCGCGCAGCCCACGCACCGCTGCAATCTCCTCTGTTACCTTGTTGCCGGGAAGGTGTCCGCCTGTCCCGGTTTTGGCACCTTGACCCCCTTTGAAGTGGAATGCTTGCGCGTGTTCCAGTTTGTCATAAGAGAATCCAAACTGTGCGGAAGCGAGTTCATAAAAATAGCGGCTATTTGCTTCAGCCTCTGCCAATAGCATCCCGCCTTCACCGGAGCAGATACCTGTCCCCGCCATCTCCGCACCCTTCGCCAATGCAATCTTCGCCTCAGCGGACAGTGCGCCGAAGCTCATATCGGAGACAAAGATCGGTATCTCCAGTTTTAGCGACTTTTTCGCACGCGGACCGATAACCAATTCGGTTCCGACAGGTATTTCATCAAGGTGCGGTGTCTTGTGAAGTTGCGCTACCACAAACTGCAGCGCATCCCAGTTCGGTAAATTCTCTCGTAACACACCCATCGCCTCAGTTTGACCGTGGTGCCCAACCTTACTGAGTCCATGTTTTGCCAATTCCTGAATCTGGGAGACGTAGGGTTCTTCAGATGTACCGTGGATGTCTTGATATGTACCCTGATATTCGTCGCGGTGGTAAGGTTGCGGGTTCTGATGTTCCCACTCCCGAATCTCGTCTTCGTCAACGTAGACCGCATCATCTTCTATCCACGCCTTAAATTTGGCGAGGCGTTCCGTGTTCTGATATTCACTGATACCTGTATCATAGCGGTAATCCCAGTAGTGAACGCCGCACATCAGGTTTTCACCGTCAATATAGCCATCGGCGAGCAAAGCCCCGCGATGATGGCATCTGCCGTACAGCACAGAAACTTCATTATCGTATCGGATAACGACGAGATCTACATTTGCAACAAGGGCATAAGTCGGCTCGCGGTCGCTGAGTTTACTGAAATCAGCGATTTTTGTTTTCGTCATTTTTGTAGGGCTAATTCAAAACTCTCCGCGCCAATGAAGGGTATGATTAATAGGAAGCCAGTTTATCAGCC
>JAAXHI010000551.1 GCA_012270875.1 Candidatus Poribacteria bacterium
GCATCATCTTTAATCACCTTGACGTTCTCTTGGACAGCTTTATCGGAAATCCAACCGGGGTTGGTGGGGCCCGAGTAAAAAGCCAAATCGTTGGCTGAAACTGTAGCTGCAAAACTAAAGAGAACCACAAGGGCTATACTCAAATAAACTCTTTTCATGGTGTACATATCTCCTTTTTGGTTACCACTAATATGTTAGTTGTTTCTGGATAGCACATTAAAACATTAAAATGCTACTCCAATACGTTTAATACAAATATACCTTAAAAGGCAAATTAAAGTCAATTATTTTTTTTCGGAAAATTGTGATTAGGAACCGTCCCTATTAAGACAACCTCTTACCAAGATTTACTGATAAACTTTTCAAATCTCTGGAACGACTACTGTTTGAGATTCGCCCACGTTACAGCAAGTTTGCCGTGTGGTTCGACAGCAAGACTCAGCTCACGCGAATTGTCGTAGAGGAAAAGATTATCAATATAATAGTGTTGGAGTTGGTTGGTGTGAAAACCGAGAACCCCCTTCGGATGCAGATTCTTGACATCGGTCAAATCTGAAACCTCTTCAAAGGAGAGTTCGCCTTGCTTTTTGATGTGGAGATTAAAAGTACTACCATCACCGAGCAAAGCAAGAGTGTACCACTCTTTTGTATTAATCTGGATCGGGAATTCATCTCTGAAGTCAATGTACTCGTTCCACGTACCTCGATCTTCGCCTTCTCGTTTGTACCAGCGTGCGGAATTAGGGCGACCAAATCCATCAGCCGGTGTAATAATCAACTGATAGAAATGCAGATCTTCATTTGCCCGGAACAGCAGTTCCATCTTACTCGGCTGCGGATCCGCAAAAAGGTAGAAATCCAGACGCAGTCCAAAATCTTCAAATTCGATGATTCCATACCCAAAATCAACCGCTCCATTTCCATCGCCAGCGACGCGGTGGATTTCCAAATGCTCGTTTTTGATATCCCAAGATTCCTTCTGCCCTTTCCAGTACTTATCTTTGAGTTTACCTTTAAAGTCATCTGCCACAAGCAGTTTGGCATAACTCATCTGGCACAATAGCACGGCGAAGATTATCAATCCACAGAGAATAACAATTTTTCGCATAACAGGTACCCCCGTATAGATGAGATTCTAATTCTATTTTACATTATATCCCAAAACTTGTCAAGACTTTTTTATTCCTCTGTTTCCGTTTTCGTTTCCGTTTCCATTTCCTTTTGGATAGTCCCGTTACTCTGCCAGTTATCGGCTTTCTCCTTGAGTTTCTCAAGGTCGTCCTGATTCTTAATATCAACGATATGCGGCGTAATGATAATCACAATCTCCGTGTCTTCCATAGCGGTTTCGGTGCTTTTGAAGAGCCTGCCAAGCAACGGAATGTCGCCTAAGATCGGGAGTTTGTTCTCTACCTGTTTCTGTTTCTTACGGATGATACCCCCGACAACAATCCGTTGCCCGTCTTCGACATCAATATAGACGCTGATAGAGTTGTCGTCGGTGATAGGCGCATTGAAGTCGGTAAACTCAATAAAATTGCTGGCACTGATGTTATTAATATCCAAGCCAATGGTGCGCTTGCCGTCTTCACCTGCTTTCGACTTCGCGATGTGAGGGGTAAGATCAATATTGATGCCCACCGGTGGATCAATAAAATCGTAGTTAAAGAGCGGTTGTGAGACAGCATCTCCTAAAATACTGGTGGTATCAACACTTTGGAGATAAGGGATACGTCTGCCGCTACTCCACGTAGCACTCTGACTATCTCGTGTCAAAAGAGACGGTGTTGAAAGGGTTTGTACCTTGTTTTCACGCATCAGCGTGTGGAGAAGTGCCATATATTCCTTGGTCGCCAAGCCGAGGTTAAACCCAGAGATCTCCTGTTCAAGCCCAAGCTTCCCTTCAAGACTACCGATAAGTGGATTGCCGGGAACCGGGGATACACCGAAAAGTTTGTTCTCTTGCGCCGTGAGTTCAATACCGAGTTTCGTCGTCTCATCAAGCGTCACTTCAAGAATTTGAATATCTATCCAAACTTGTCCTCGGACGAAGTCTAACTGCTTAATGAGTGCCCTGACATCAGGAAGATACCGCTGGAGTGTAGTAACAATTAGCGTATTCGTATCACTCTCCGCGAAAACTGTAACTTTTCCACGCAAGGAATTAATATCTTGCTGCTGTTGTCTGCCAGCATTCATAACAAAGAATCTAAAACTACTAAATCCACCATCACCATCACCTTCCCAGACATCTTCAAGCACATCCTCAAGTGTCTCGGCATCTGCATACTCAAGCCGAATTGCTTCAGTGACTTCTTTTAGGTTCTCAGGTGTAGGGACATCCATAGAGTTGATAAAATCTGTAATGAGTTCAAAGTTACGCTGCGTAGCAGTTGAGATGATGACAGCATTGAGCGTAGGATAGGCTTCAGCAGTAACGTTGCCTGCCAATGAACCTTGCGTCTGATTACGTAGACTTGATCGCGGTAGATAATAAAAGAAATCTCTACTACTTCCGGAGCTCCCTTGATATGTGTTATTGATAACAGCGGCGATATTTTCAGCATTGGCGTATTGGAGTCTATACATGCGGGTTCCCCATTCTTGGTCCGGCATGTTGACATCAAGTTTTTCGACAAGGCTATCAATCGTTTCAAAGTTCTGTGAACTCGTTGAAATAAGGATCGCATTGAGGCGTACATCAGCAACGAGGTGAACCTCGCCTTGCACACCAAATCCACCACCCCCTTCAGAAGGTTCCCTATATCTGCGTTCCCACCAAGGACGCTCCCTGTCGCGACCAGTACTGCCACCTTCAAACAGATCTTGTAGGCTCGGAACAAGGGTTTGAGCATCCGCAAACTTGAGAAAATAGAGTCGAATCTCTTCCTGTGTCTGTTCCTGGTCAAGTTCTTGGATAACTTTTTCAATAATAGAGAAGTTGCGTGGATCTGAGGAGATAACAACGACATTGAGTCGATCGTTGTGGGAGACGTTGACAGTTCCGACAATACCTTCTTGGTTGAGTCCTTGTTCGCGTTGCCAGTTTCTTAATTTTGCGCGATCCCAAGCATCCATCCGACGGCGGTCCCCGCCGCTCTCACCGGTGAGTATTTCCTGTAGGGTTTGTGCGACATCCTCTGCAGCTGCGTAGTTAAGTCGAAAAGTACGGATCTGCGTTTGCGCGGTGGATGGCACATCAAGATCCTTGATGATCTCCCGTAGGATAATCAAATTCGCCTCAGAGGCTTTGAGGACAAGTGAATTGGAGTTGGTTTCCGGGATAATCTTGATGGTGCCATCAAGCACTTCGTAGCCGGTGCCGTCCGCCTTCATCTGTTCGGCTGCGGCTTTCGCCTCTTCCGCAGTCATACGGGTCCCGCTATCAGATTGCCTTTCGTCGCGTCCATCCTCTCGCCGGAAAATGTTTGTGAGTGCTTGTGCCAAACTCTGGGCATCCGCAAAAGACAGCGGATAAACGAGAATCTTTAATGGGAATCTTTCACTTTGGTCGGCGGCTTGTAGGATTGTAACGATTCGGCGTATATTAGAGGAGACATCGGTTATGACAAGCGAGTTTGTTCCGTCATCAGCGGTAATATGTGCCTGCTTGTTGAGCAGCGGTTTAAGGTCATCGACGAGTTGTGAAGCGACAACATTGGTCAATCGAATGATATATGTTTGAATCTCATCAGTCATCTCAACGAGATTCGGGTCAGGCGTGATGCTTTTGACGATGCCCTTTGTAACCATCGCGCGCGAGAAAGTTGTGACTAAGAGCGTGCTATCTGTTTGGATGAGGGTAAGATCATATTGCGTGAGGACAGTTTTGATCTGCTCAATAACCTCATCAATCGTCACATTTCTGAGATTAATGAGGGAGAATCTTTTATCCCGAATATCTTCTTCAGTCGCGATAATCGTCAGATCTGTTTCTCGCGAAAGCCATTCAAGAATACCTTTCAACTCTTGACTGGTAAAGTTAAAGTCGAAACGGATTGCGCGCCCTTCCTCGTCGGTTTGTGCAACACGCATTTCGGGCTCTCGTTCCTGAGCAGATAACTCAGAAAGTCCCACAACGAGCAGTCCAAAACAGAGTAGCAAAATAAATGAGAATCTTTTTCTTTCCATAACATCCAATCCTTTTTATTTTAATGATGATTTCCTGAAAATCTCATAAGCGTCTTTTTATCTTAGCGGTGTATAGAAGCCCAGTGAAATTTGGACAGTTTTTTTAAACCTGAAACCGATCCACGGGTCTCGGTAAAGTTAAAATATGCGAGCGAGCAGAAGTATATCAACATTCAAGTTCGCTCCACTCGAACCTTCACGATTCCGACCACGTTGCCCTTCGGAACGCGATCCCTGTTTATCAGCCGAGATTCGTAAATCGCGGACGGTTAGCCATTTAGCGTTTGTTTCAATGAGATGGTTTAAGTTAACGAGTTTTTCGAGGTCTGTTTTGAATTTCATTTCAACGGTGTAAAGTTGTGTTTCATAGGTTGGTGGTGCCAACGCAAGCTGCTCCAAAAGGGTCGCACGCTGTGCTTGGATTTCCTCAATGTACTTGACCAATGCTGCTTGAAGTTCACCGGCATTCGGTGCCGCCTCAGCATATTCATCCGCTGGTTGCGTGAGAATATCCAAAAGTCCACTATTGCCTCGTAACTGGATTTCGACAGTAGCAGGTTTAGCGCCGATGCCGAAAATACCCGGTGTCGCAGCAGTTTGAACCTTATGAACTTGAGCCTCAAAGAAGCCTTGCCTAAAATCTGTCGCACCGCGGAGTTGTTGCATCACCATACTCTTAATATATCCAGCGAGTTTAACCCGGAGTGTGATCGGTATTGTTTCTGGAAGCGAGGCGAATTTCCACGCTGTCCGAGCGTCTATTGGATCCGTTGGCTGCGCTTTATCCGTAGATTCCGATTCTTCCATCGACGGTTCCGCTCCGGACGATGCATCGTCTGTTTCGTCCATTTTTTCATCTGTCTCAGATCCTGTATCTTCCGACAGCCATGCATCCATCAACATATCGAATGTGTCAGCTTCAGCCGCCTGTTCTGCTATCTCCGCAAGTTCTATTTCCTCTGTTTCTATATGCTTGAGATAGAGATAGAGAACAAGCCTCTCCCGATTTTGTATTGTCAATTTTTGGGACTGCTTTCCGGTGCCGGGTTTCGTCAGGAGTTGGTAATTCTGTTCGATACCCGCACGTTTAATGAGCGCATCAACACGTGCCCGAATGACCGTCTCTGGAGGTTCAGTGTCAAAGAGCGTTGTGCTCCCCTGAGCACCCGTTTGCGAGGGTTGTCCTTCCTCTTGTGCCAATCCTGTCGCTTTGTAAATCTCGGACTCAATTGGTTTAAGCACCTCTGCAGCATGTACCAAATTCTCAGTTTGCATCAACTGTTCCTGTTTAGCTTTGGCACCCTGATTTACAAATAAACGATAGACGGCAGGGACACCCTGCACTGCGATCAGAATCAGAAGCACAACCCCTAAAAGACCGAGCAAAACTCGGCTTCTGGGTGTTAATTGGAGATCCAGTTCCATAAATCTATCCTCTATAAAAGTGTAAAAATCCTATCTGTATAGGCAAATGAATTAGGACATCTGAAGCCTATATTCATAAGCAGACGTTGAAAACCATCTGACCGAAACTTATATTTTATTCCTTTTCCTTGGCTTCCTCATTTTCAAGTTCAAGGATTTTAGACATAGGCGGGACAATTTCCAATTCCGCTTCCGCCGTCGCGGGTTCATCAACCCGAGGTTGAGGGGTCGGATAACGTTTCTTAGCGAATGCCCGAACAGCAGACGCAGTTAAGTTACACCGCACCTGTACTTGGAAAATCTGTTTTCTATTTTCAGAAATCGTTGTAACCTCACCCGGTCGAACGTTGGTAAAAACGCCGGAACGATTAAGTGCACCTATAAGGTTATTTATCGCCTCATGGGAGGCACCTTCCAAATTGAACGTAATACGCGCCGTCGTAGGCTCGTGAAGATTGATAATATTAAAATTAGTCCAAGCGACCTGCGTTCTATCGCGAAACATCTCGCTGAGCGCATATAAAATATCAAGCGGCGATATGTTATGCACTAACATCTCTGTGAGTGCCAGTTCACGTCCCAGCTGCGCTTGCGCGGCTGCCACCGGTTGCGCGTAACTCGCGAGTCGCGCATCAACCATTTCTGCTCTGTGCTTTTGCGAACGTTGAAGCGTATAACCCCCAAAGAAGATACCGCCAACAATCAAAACACCCAACCCCGCGGTCGCAAAAATTTGGCGTTGCCGTGTCGTTTGCGTCAGCGTCTCGGCAGCCTCTTTCGGTAGCAAGGAGGGTTGGAGCGTCGAGTTCAAAGCACTAAATCCGACACCCAACGGTACCGCAAGCGTATCTCCCCACTCTTCAAGTATAGTCCTGACTTCTGCGCCTTGCGGCTCAATTTTGATATTTGATTGTTGCTCAATAGCATGAAGTGGATTCCAGAACGATGTCGGAATGCCAAGCTCTTCTTCTAAAGTCGCTGCGAGGGCAGGAACACGCGCACCACCACCACACAACCAGAGTTCGGTCTCGATTTCGGTCGGTGTGACGTTTTCAGTTGCATCGGTTTCTTCCGTAGCGTCAAAACTATCCGACGCTCGATGTGCAGTCGCTGCAGCAATAGAACGCCGTAGTTCACCAAGCAACTGGGCTGTCCACGTAGATGTAGGTGCTTCATCTGCCGGAATATGCTGTTTTTCTTCTGCTGCTGTCTCACTATCAACATTCAACGTTTGGCTGATATGTTCAGATAGACGGTCTCCACCTAAACGGAAGCTCCGAGAAAACCGTAGCACTCCATCCTCAACAAAACAGAAGTCGGTTTGCGAGGCACCGATGTCAACAACGAATGTAGGTTTCGTACATCCGCTGTTGGCTGCCGTCTCTGCAATAGCGATCATTGAAGGCGTGACGGCAGATGCGGATACACCCATCTGTTCAAGGAAATCCAGATAATCTGTGACCGATGCCCGTCGGGTGGATATCAATTCCACCGAAGTGGCATCCGATGTTCGTCTCACATCGTGGTAAGTAAAGATGGCTTCTTCAACCCGAAATGGAAGCTCCGACTCCGCCGCAATTGCGACGATACTCGCGAGTTGATCATCGGTTCCGGTAGGTAAATTGGCTAAACGTTTTGTGCTTACCAAAGATCTCGGAAGCGCGAGAACAATCTCGGGGGCATTCCTATTGAATAGCGAAAGCGGGTTGCTTTTCTTTGCCGTACCGCCTAAGGATGCCCAAAGGTGTCTTATCGATTCAGCCACCTGCTGCTTATCATCCTTGTCCGCGTATGTAACGACCCCCGCATTTGTGAGACGCAACGCGCCAGATGACTGTTCAATCTGAACCATTTTCGCTGTATACGTGCCGATATCTATCGCCACAACTCGTTTTTTTGCCATTTTTTATTGGCTATCGGCTATCGGTTTCCGTTAGCAATCAGTCACAAAAGGTTTTGGATACGCCTCGGGAAACATCCGAGCAAAACACCCTTCTTTACTGATCGCTGAAAGCCAATCGCTGAAAGCCTCTCCCCTAATCCTGTCTCCAATACTGGACGATGACTTGGTCCCCCGTCCGATCAATGATACCGACACAAGTTGAAACAACTCTACCTGTGCCATCAACGCCGTTTGCCTCAATATGATAGCCGTGCGAACGGTAGGTTACCCAATCAACAACTTCACGGAACGTCTCAAAGTCAATCTCTTCCATCTCGGAGAGTTGGGAAATGTTGGTGAACGGGTTTCCCTTGATCTCTTCTTCAGTATAATTGTGTATCGGCGAGTCATCTGGCGGATCTTGTTCCCGGCGCGTGACGATCGCCTGTGCTTTTTGTGAATCCATCCCCGGTAGTAGTGCTAAGGTTTCAGCAGACGCTGTGTTTATGTTAATCAGCCCGTCTCGGGTTTCTCCATCTTTAAGGGTTATTTTATCAACGATACCGATGAATTCTTGCTGCGTTAACATTGTGACATCTTTAATAGCATCTATGTTCTGAAAAATTCCTTGTGAGTCTCGATGGTCAACAATACGTTGGGCGATACCTTGGTCAATACCGTCCAGGGATTCCAAGGTTTCAACATCAGCAGTATTGATATTGATCTGTCCATCATCATTTGAACCGTTTTCTTGTTCGTCGTTCTGATTTCCGCCAGAATCCTCGGTGGTAATTTGGTCTCGAATATTGTTGAAAAGATCATCGGAGACGGCTTGTACATCTATGAGTGCCGAAAAACTGTCAAACTCACGCTGTTGAATCAGTGATTCCGCCTCAGCCTGTGAAAAAACAGATTGCCCCCCGCCTTGACCGGATTGTGTTTCAATTTGTGTCAACTGCTCTGCATCTGCCGTATTGACATTTACAAGTGCTTCTCCATTCGGATCCGTGCTTGCATCAAGTGAATATATGGTTGCCAAATCCACTAACCCCGGTTGCGCCTCTGTTGCGGTTGCTTGAAGGCTTTCAATCCCTGTCGTTGAAGTGCCGCCAGACGTGCTTACCGGTGTGCTTTGTGGGGTTGTAACCCCTTGTGTAAACGCCGCCGTTTGTTGTGTCCCGTAAAGGAGTTCAGATGTCATCCCTTCCACTCTGGCGAGGTCTCGAACAGTACGGTAGGGTTGTCCGTCTACGATTAAGTTAGCGAGTTCCTCTGTCTGTGCATCATCGGGGGATGCCCCCACCTGTGCCAGCAAATTACTGATGAGTCCAGCATCAGCAGCATTGATATTAACCTTGGATGCCTCATCTGTGACCGTCACATTGTAGTTCAAGTAATTGCCGACCTGCACGCCATCATCAATCTGTCCTTGAAGGGGTTCAGCCCAACCTTCACCGAGCGAATCGAAAGGAGTCTGGTCTGTTTGCATAACAGCGAGCGTCCACTCAAACCCCGCCTTTGCGGCGTAGTGATACTTTGCCCTGTCCAAGAAATTCCGTTGCGTGCGCTGTTCTATATGGATCGAATAGAGCAGTTGTGCCGCCAAAATAGAGAGAATCGTGAGTATCCAAAGGGTCGAAACGAGGGATAATCCCGCCTGTTCCTTGCGAAATGGATAGGTAAACCGCTTTGTGAATAACATCATCAATAGACCCTCTTAAGGGGCACCTTGCGCACCTTCGCCAGCGGTCGCACTTGCCGGGAGATACACCATCGTTGATTGTGTCATGCTGTTTGGCTGCAACATAGGTTGATTTTGGGACGCAAACTGTGTCGTATCTGTACGCACGGTTCTCTGTGCTTCGCCTTGGACAGTTATTAGGATTTGTACAGCACTTGGAATACTTTCAGGGTCGTCCCAAGAGTCGTTCCACACCTCTGCTTCTCCATCAAAATACTGTAAATCGAAATTAGCAAGTCCCGTGATGAGCGTTGCGACATCAACGTAAATTGGCACCCCGTTCTCGTCTGTCTCTGGGACGGCTCCACCTTGTAAAAAGGGACCGATAACAACTTCTGGATCAAGGGTTGTGGTTGTAAGGCGAAAGAGCGCGTATCTACTATTCTCTTCGCCACTTATATCTTCGGTAAAAGTGCCTTGGGAATTGCCCGAATCCAGAATGGATTCACCGGGTGGCGGCTCTGCAGCGACAAAGTACGCCACACGTTGAACGTCGCTTAAGAGCGGCATGGGAACTTGTAAAGCGTTTTGAGATTGGAAACTTGACAGTTGCTCCAGAAAAGGATCGGGATCTGTTCTCACGAGTGTGACGAAACTGAGCATATCTCTATCGCCCAATTGGCTGGGTCCATCTTGCGTGTACAAGGCAAGTTCGGGTTCTTGAGGTGAAACTTGCATGTTTCCCAAGTCCGTTACAAGGCGATCCATAGCGAAACGACACCGCTGCGCAGATAACACTTTTTCTTCCGTCTTCTGGTAGGCATCCACAGCCGTCTTGAAAGCAAAATACGCCGACCCCCCGATAATAACGAGGATGCTAACTGCCATAAGCATTTCAATGAGTGTCAAACCACTCTCGCTGGTGGCTTGAGCGGATATTTTTTGAATCTTCATGTCTGCGATGCCTGTTGAAACGCTGTGGAGCAGTTATCGACCCCCAGGTTGTTGGCCTTGTTGCGTTTGTGGCTTTTGTCGGTCAGCAACATAAGTGTTCATAGACATAGAACGTTCCCGATCCCTATGTTGCCATGTGACGGTCACTTGAACCCGCCGAACGTTTTCAACGTCTTCGGATTCTATATCCTCAACGGTAGAACTCCAGCTGTAGCGTGTATTATTACCGAATTCACCCATATCGTCACCGACATCTGGATAGCCGCCCATCTCAATTTCTGCCATCCGAAATTTAAGGAGATAGAGAGCAGTGGTCGTGTTGTCTGAAAGTGCTTGATTACGTGCAGCGGAAGTAAAGGCGTGCAAAAGCGCAGGGAGTATAGCCGCCAAAATTGCTAACGTTACGAGTATCTCAACGAGCGTAAAGCCGTTTTTTTCGCCTGATACCGAGTGTTTAATTTGCGGTTTCATAAACATAAATAATAATATTTCCAGCTCGAAACTATATGCAAATTAATTTTCTGAAACTTCAAGACCTAACGTTTGAATTTCTTCAGAGCCGAGTTGTTGGACAATAACGCGACCGCTCGCAGCTTCAACAGAAACAGACATGACCTGATTCCGTGTGTTTTGGAGATACACAAGTGCTTCCCCGGAAGTCGCATTAGGTGAGAAATAGATGTACCCTACGCCCGAATCATTTTGAACAGTCCGTCCGTTCTGGTTCGTCGTCAGTGCAGCTAACGTAACACCCTGCTCCATCAGATAAGGCACACCTAAAATACCGCTTGCGCGCTCGGATGTCTCTTGTTGAGCAGAATTTGTTGTCGTCAGTGGGTTGACATTTGTATTATTTTGGCTTGCTGTTCCTACTGTAGAATTTCGAGCGGTCAGTGCCGATGCGAGTGGCGTACTTGGGTTAAATGTTTCACTGGACGCAAGCCAACACCGCCCGTTGTCAATATCAAAGACAACCAAATGGGTCGTTCGATCCGTGATTGCCATATCCCGTGCGAACGTGAGGAGGTCACGGATGGTATAGGCGGATGCTTTTAATCGACGCGTCGTCGCGAATCCCTTCAGCGTCGGCATAGAGATTGCGGATAATATGCCGATAAGCACCAAGACGAGCAGTAATTCCGTGATCGTGAAACCACTTTGCGGTTGAGAAATAAGCGAGATCCGAAGACCTCGCCTACCTGTTGTTTGCTTCACTGTTTTTTAATACGCTGCGGTTGATTCTTCAACCCAATTGGTGATGTCCGCATCCAGTTCCGTACCCCCAACCTTGCCGTCTTTCCCCATAGAATAGAGGTCATATTGGTAGCCATAATGGGTGCCTGGATGGCGATAGACGTACGGGTTACCCCACGGATCTACAAAATTTGGGCTATCAATGTACGGACCGTCCCAGTTTGGTGGCGCAGGACTCGGTGCCCGCCACAAGGCGTTTAATCCCTGTTCGGTTGTTGGGTATTCGCCGGTTGCTAAGTTAAACTGTTCTAACGCGGTTTTGATACCGCTAATCTCTGTTTGAGCCTTCGCAACATTTGCTTTCTGCGGGGCATTCATGACCCTCGGCGCGATAACGGCTGCTAAAATCCCTAAGATAACAATAACAATTGTCAGTTCAATTAGCGTTAATCCGGATTCATCGGATTTTAGTTGCTTGAACATTATAATTTTTTCTCCTATATTAATTATTACAAAATATCAGGCGCAATTTTGACACCTACATATACATATTAGCCACTGAGTAGTTGGTTCGCCTCGAAGATTGGAAGTATCATCGCGACAGCGATAAACCCGATAATCACCCCCATCAGTAGAATGACAAGAGGACCGATCGAACTTGTTAAGCGTTCGAGACTCTTTTTTATTTCGACATCATAGTATTCAGAGAGTTTACTGAGCATGTGAACAGGTTCACCAGACTCCTCACCGACTGCCACCATGTGCGTGACGAATTCAGGAAAATCCTTATTTTTGCTGAGTTCGCGAGAGAGCGTAGAACCTTGCTCAACCTCTATTTCTGCTTCGGTGATTACATTACTGTACACCTTGTTTCCGATCGTGTCTTTGACGACCTGGAGCGCGGGCAGCATGCGTACGCCATTTTCCAAAAGTGTCGCCATCGTTCGCGTAAAACGGACTATGGCAAACGTGCTGATTATTGGTCCGATAAGTGGTATTTTGAGTTTCAACCGGTCAAACCAGACTTGGCCGGTTTCGAGCCGGAGATATTGCCTCAGCCCTGCCACACCTGAGATGATGATGAGAAGTCCCACCCACCAGTAGGTTTGGAAGGCATCGGTTGCACCAATAAGGATGCGCGTCGGAAGCGGCAATACGACCCCGAGATCGTTGAACATCGCCGTGAATTTGGGTATCACAAGAATCATGAGTACGGCTACAGCAGAAATGCTGAGCGTTAACAGAATAATAGGATAAAAGAGTGCTGAGATAACATCGTTTTTTAGAAGCCTTTGGCGTTCCGCGAATTCGGCAAGCCGTTCGAGGACTAAACCGAGTACGCCGCCACTCTCTCCGGCTTTTACCATATTAACGTAGAGGTCGGAAAATGCCTTTGGGTGTTGGGTCAGCGCATCGTTAAAAGTTGCGCCGTGTTCGACATCATATTTGACTTGTGAGACGATACGGTTGAGGGCAGGGTTCTGGATCTGCCCGAGGGTGACCTCCAAGGCACGAGGGAGCGGGACATGCGCGTTCACCAACGTCGCTAATTGATACGTAAAGAACTCAACGTCTGCTGCTTTAACGCTGCCGCCACCGATTTTAAGCCATTTGCGAACATCGTTTGGTGCGTCTTCCTCCGTCTCCTCAACAATGTCCGTGGGCCAATACCCCATCTGTCGTAACCGAGAGATGAGTTCGGCTTTAGAGTCAGCCTCCAACGTATTTTTTACGCTTCCACCGCCATGCGTGAGTGCTTCATATCGGAATAATGGCATTCTTTCGCCTCCACAATCGACCTTCCAGCATCAATAGCCTCTAAAACTAAAACAGTCGACAGTTTAGACAACTTCTCCAAAATCGAATTCATCTTCCTGCGTTAACCGGATAACTTCGTCAACAGTTGTCAACCCGGCAGTAACTTTGCGCCAACCGTCTTCACGTAAGCCTTTCATGCCCAATTCTACCGCGAGGCGACGAATTTCATTTGTTGATGCCTGTTCAAGTGCCTTTGAACGAATTTCATCAGTCATGAACAAAACTTCAAAAATGCCAATTCTCCCCTTGTAACCTCTGCCTCGACACTCCTTGCATCCGCTCCCGACCACCGCCCGCGGAATCTCAAGGTCCTGAGGGATAGCGACATTGTGACCATTACCATTAGTACCGTTAGTACTGCTCCCCATAAGCCCTACCAATTCATCGCGGTCAGGTGTATACATTTCACAACACGCTTTGCAAACACGGCGAGCCAGCCTTTGGGCAATGATGCCTTCCACCGTAGAAGCGACAAGATACGGCTCAACGTTCATATCAATAAGCCGTGTGATGGCACCCGGAGCATCGTTTGTATGGAGTGTGCTAAAGACAAGGTGTCCAGTCAGGGAAGTATGAACCGCCATTTCTGCGGTTTCGTAGTCACGTATCTCACCCACCAAGACTTTATCTGGGTCTTGACGTAAAATATGCCGGAGGCCAACAGCGAAGGTGAAATCGATGTCCGGATTCACCTGGATTTGGTTGATACCCTCCAATTCATATTCAACTGGGTCTTCAAGGGTGATGATTTTAACATCGGGTGAATTGATCTCTTTCAGACAGGCATAAAGTGATGTCGTCTTTCCACTACCAGTGGGACCCGTGGCAAGGATGATGCCGTGCGGTTTGCGGATCATGCGTTCAAAGAGTTGGAGATTGTCTTCAGTTAATCCGAGTTCTGCAAGCCCGAAATCAATAGACTGACGGTCAAGGATACGGAGAACGACACTTTCGCCGTGAAGCATTGCGACGGTCGGGACAGTGGATACCCGAAGGTCTATTTGTCGGTTTCCGACGCTACCGATGCGCCTACTAATTTTTCCATCTTGAGGCCGTCTACGTTCAGCAACATCCATACCCGCCATGATTTTGATACGCGAGGTGATTGCGGATTGCAAGTAGGCAGGCGGTTGCGGTTGATCTTCAAGCACACCGTCAATACGAAATCGGATTTTCAGTTGTGTCGGATAGGGTTCGATATGGATATCACTTGCACCCATCCGCACAGCGTCAATAATCATCTGGTCAACGGCGTGGATGACTGTCGGATCTTGGCTAAGGTCTTTCTCATCAATTCCGAAATCGTCAATGGTCTCACGTTCAAGGGTCTCAGTTGCTCCGACAGGTCCCTTGATACCCGCACTGAGTAGACTTTCAGCAGTACGTCCATAGAGACGGACAATTGCCTCATCAATATCTACCTCATCCGCAAGGATCGGGATTACCCGACAGTTTGTGATGAGTTCAATTTCGTCTATGAGAACGACATCCAGTACATCCGCCATTGCCACGGTGAGTTCGTCATCATTTAATTCAATAGGTACAATTTTGCTGCGATATGCGAACCCTGGGGAGACCTTTTCAAGTGTGTCGTCGTCAGGATTAACTCCCTCCAATTGGACGAGCGGGGTCCCGGATTCGACACTCTTTGTAGCAAGGGCAAGGAGGTTGGAGGGTACACCGTGCTTGGAAAGCACAGCTGCTTCGGAGGCACCAGTCTCTTCTATTTCTTTGAGAATGTCCGTATAGTCCTGTTCCGAGATGAGAGATGCCTGCCGCATCACCTCAACAACCGAAACTGTATTTTGTATCTGTTGCATAGCGTAATCGCTCTTTTGTCGGCGGAGGTTTAGTCCCCGCGTGCAAGGTAAATTTTTGTGGTGTTTTTTCGGTAAATCTATCTTATATTTTCTCTGTATCGCCAATTAAGACGCATCAACCACAAATAAGTTTAACAAATTACCTAACAATTTATCTCTCATACTGTTTAAAAACATTTCAGCACATACTATCATAAAATACTTTTTAATAGTATTAGACGGATAAAAAAACTATTTGTTCGACAAATATGGAGAAAAATTAGTTCTCACTTCTGCAACATGTACGTTACACGCTATTTTGCTGCCTCAATCCGGCGAATCGCCTTTTGCGCAGCACTACGGACGTTTTTAGAACTATCCGCCAGTGCCTGTGTCAATGCGGTTACCGCGTCGGGTGATTTCGCACGCATCTCACCTAATTCGTCAGCGGCGTTGCGTCGGACATCCGCTGCGGTATCCGTCAATGCAACGAGAAGCGGTTTTACAACCATCTCATCGGATTCACCGCGCTTTACAAGGGCTTCACCGATCTCCCCGAGTACATCAACGACGTGTCCACGCGTAGTGGCTGATGGATTGTTCGTTAGGGCATCTACCAATATTGGTGTAATACGCGCAGCACGGTTTCTACCGAGTTTAATCAACACATCTTCAGCACGTGCCCGCACGGATTTAGAATCGTCAGATAAAGCACGTGTCAACGCGGCGAACGTTTGCGTTGAAGTCTCCTGTATATCAGACAATTCAGCGATCGCATTGGTTCGGACTTTTGTCGAGTCATCATTTAGACCGACAATTAAAGCATCTCGAATTGTGTCGGTGGACTGTCCCTTTTCTGCAAGATCTTCGCCGATCTGTCCTAAAACATCGAGTATATCGTCGCGTGCACTCGATGAACCTTTCGTTTGGACAGCGATGAGTGCTGGCACGACGACAGCAAGCGATTCCGCAGATGTCGGACGAACGTCACCTAATTCCGAAATCGCCTCACGGAAAACAGCATCAGAATCGTCTGTGAGTGCCGTCGCTAAACCGATCGCAGCGGCATCATAATTCCGTCCCGCTTTCCGTTCATCTTCACCGATTTCACCTAACGTGTCAGCCGCTTTTCTGCGTACACTTTTAGACGGATCCTTGAGCATTCCAACGAGTGCAGCAGTCCCGGGATTCCCAATTTCTTCAAGGAAATCCACAAATTGCCGTCTCACAGCCTCAGATTCATCTGTTAAAGTCGGTACGATTTGTTCAAGCAAGTGGGATTGCCACTTTGCTTGCTGTGCTTTATATTCTGCTTTGAGTACCTCAAGCTCCGCCGTAAGTTGCGGGAGGTGTGCCTCTTGTGCCTGCGCTGTCGCTTCCTGAAACCGGGCGATCTGGCTAATTCCGAAACCGAGCGACAGTATAGCAACCCCTGTTATTATCTGAAACCATCGTTTCATGTTTGCATTCTGTATAAGTCGTTTCTGAATCAACATTCTTACCTCCTTAATCGGTTGAACCTACTAAGATAGCGTCTCCTAATTCTCCATAGACCAAACGTAGAACGGAACCAGTTTCGCAAGCACTTCAAGGGGTGTCTCTTCCACCGACAGTACCACTTCAAACAATACCGCATCATCTTCCACCGAAATCCACGTGAACGCTGGTGCTATTTCTTCGGAACTGACAATCATCTTGTCAGCAGGTGGCGCGCCTTCCCCTGCTGCCTCTAAAGCTCGCGCTAAATTCAGTTGGGCAAATACTATTGGGTTTTCTGGTACCCGCTTCAAGTAGGCAGGCTTCTTTTTTTCCTTTATTCCATCCACGAGTGCGTACATCTGCTCCTCTGAAAAGCTCAAAAGAAGCAGTCCCGATGCTTCACCATAATAGATATTTGTAGCGAACTCCGATAGCGTTGTCTCATTATAAACCGTTTGAGAAACAGAAACGTTTTGCAAGTTAGAAAGACTGTTAGCGACCTGATTCCATTTCAGGAAGTTAGTAGGCTTGAAAATTAAGCCGCCATCCGTTTCTACCGCAGCAGCATCTATTGTAAATGAATTATCAGCGTTAATTTCGAGAGCTTCAAAGGATGTCAGATCGAATTGCGTTAAATCGGACACCGACAAAGCAAATTCCCCAGTGAGGCCTGGCATAACGTCATTTTCCAGATCAAGGTTCAAAAGTCCCTCTAAATAAGAGATACCTGTGATGAGGTCATCTGTCAGATTTTTCTCCATCTCAGAATGAAAGAGTTTCCATACGTTGTCCACAACATTCGGGGCTATGGAAACAAACAGATCTTCTTTACCCGACAATGCGTTTAGAGTTTCGAGTTTCTTGCCTTCCTCTAAAAACGGGCTAATCTCGTTTTCCGAAAAGTCTGGGGCGTTAGGATCGAATCGCGCAACCGCTTGGCAATAGGGTCCCTTTTCCAGCAAATTGAGCCGGAAAAATATAGACTGAAAGATAGACAATCGGGTCTGTCCCCATTCATTCAAACCGCCGATCCCAGACGGTGCAGCACCCACATCAGCGAATACGATAACTTCTCCTGCCTTCATTTTTTTTGGTATTGCGGAGAATTCCTTGTTTTCCCGAATAGAGGGCGCGTCTTTCCGATAGGTATCCATCAATTTTTCAAAACTCCATTCGCCCACGCCAAGCACAAGGAAATCACCTACAAATCCGTACTTAGCAATATCTGAGTCCATCTCCATCACGTTGTAGCGAGCACGCTGGTACACACCCGCATCTAAACGTAAAGTATTTGTGCCAGTCAACCCTATAGCACCCTCAGCAATTTTGGTAAACCGTTGGAGTTCACTGAGATTTCCACCTGAATGAATAACGAGTCCCACCTGTACAGCATCTGCTTCGTCTAACCAAACGGCTAATGCAGTCTGGTACCCAATCGTTTCCAGTACACTTAGCAGGTTTGTACTCAGAAAAGCTTCTGCCGTCCTGATCCCTATCCGAATTTGCTCTGATTCCTCTGGTAACAGTGCGAGTGCTTTCTGCCAAATTTCGGAAGTCTCAATTTCGCCATAGACCTCGTCTATATGCTGGAGTTGCACATATAGAATACTCTCCTTTGGCATGAAGTCTTCAACCTTAGCGGCATTCGCGGAAAAAGCAATACCGATAAGGAAAAGAATAAAAATGGTTGTTTTCAATTTGTGTTTCATGAGATACCCCAATATGTGTTATTGAAATAAATAGTTATGGAAGTCGGATGTCCTCAACGAGTGCCTGCACCTCATCGGGTGGTGGTGGTGTCAAAGCCGATACACCGATAGCAACAATGAAGTTTAGCACCATACCGAGCGTTCCGATCCCTTCAGGGGATATACCCCATAACCAATGTTCCGATGTGTTGTGACCTGGATTGATAAATTTGAAGTAGATAATATACGCCGCTGTAAACGTGATACCGACAATCATCCCGCTGACTGCCCCTGCTTTGTTCATCCGTTTGGAGAAGATCCCCATAACAATCGCGGGGAAGAATGAACTCGCGGCGAGTCCGAAAGCGAATGCGACGACTTGTGCCACAAACCCTGGCGGATCTATACCAAAGTATCCAGCAATGCAGACGGCAACGCCTGCGGCGATGCGCGCCGCTGTTAACTCTTGTTTCTCTGACAACCCAGGCGCGATGCTACCCTTGAGTAAGTCATGCGCAACCGCTGTTGAAATCACTAATAGCAAACCCGCAGCCGTTGACAGCGCAGCCGCCAAACCGCCAGCTGCGACTAACCCGACAACCCAATTCGGGAGTTTCGCAATCTCAGGGTTCGCCAATACCATGATGTCGCGATCAATCGTAAGTTCATTTTTAATATCAGATTTCGGACCGCGATACTGAATTCGTCCATCGCTATTCAGATCATTGAACTCAATCAACCCTGTCGCTTCCCAATTTTTAAACCACGACGGTACATCTTCATATCTGACATCCGTGAGTTCACCATTCTGCTCAAATCTAACGGTTTGCAGTAGATTCGTCCGAGCAAACACTGCGACTGCCGGGGCAGTAGTATAGAGCAGCGCAATGAACAGGAGTGCCCACCCGGCAGAAATCCGTGCTTCAGAGGCTTTTCGGACGGTATAGAATCGAATAATCACATGCGGGAGTCCGGCTGTTCCCAACATCAACGCTGCTGTGATGAAAAAGACATCAATCGTCGCTTTACTACCATCGGTATACAGGTTAAACCCCAATTCCTCGTTCAAACCGTTGAGTCGATCCAAGAGATAGAGTCCTGAACCGTCTGCCACTTTCCCCATCAATCCGAGTTGAGGGATAGCATTGCCTGTAATCAGGATAGAGATAAAAATCGCAGGAACGAGATAGGCAAAAATCAGCACACAGTATTGTGCGACTTGCGTGTAGGTAATGCCCTTCATCCCGCCAAGTACGGCGTAAAAGAAGACAATCCCCATCCCGATAAGCACACCCGTCTCAACATTGACACTCAGAAACCGAGAAAAGACAATACCGACACCGCGCATCTGTCCCGCCACGTAGGTAAACGACACAAAAATTGCGCACACAACGGCGACAATCCGAGCCAATTGCGAGTAATACCGGTCGCCTACGAAATCGGGGACCGTATACTTACCGAATTTGCGGAGGTAGGGTGCCAACAATAACGCCAGTAGTACGTAGCCACCCGTCCATCCGAGCAGATAAACGGAACCGTCGCGCCCCATAAACGAGATCATCCCTGCCATCGCAATAAAAGAGGCGGCACTCATCCAGTCTGCTGCTGTCGCCATACCATTAACAACTGGATGTACATTACTTCCCGCAACATAGAAATCGCCAGTAGAACGCGCCTTCGACCAGAGCGCGACACCGATATATAATGCGAAGGAGAGTGCCACCATCACAAATGTCCATGCTTGTACGCTCATGATTGCTCCTCGTTTTCCTGATCTGCTTGTTGCGCGTATTTCTTCTCCAAACGGTTCATCAACCATGCATAGACGAAGATAAGTTCAACGAATATCCAGATAGATGCCTGTTGTGAAAAATAGAAACCGAGTCGGTATCCCCAAAACTGGATCTTGTCGAGTTGTTCCACAAACACAATTGAACAGAGATACGAGGTGACGAACCAAATTCCCAACAAAATAGCGAGATATTGCAGATTTTTCCGCCAATACGCCTTATTTCTTTCCGATGTTTCCATAAATTGTCCTTTCTTTATTCTGATGAGGGCTGTTCTTGCATGACAGGAATCACGTAACTCCGAAGGACTACCCCATCTAATTCTTCTGTCTCTACGCTCGGTTCCGGATCTCTCCGATGATCGAAAACAACATAATATCCCCGCACGACATTCTCCAATTTGAGATACGCGATAAGCTGCCTTTTCCCTGCCTGATAGCGGACACTCCCGCGCCAAATCTTCGTCTCAACGATGTACTTTTGCCCCTTGTGTGTGATGAAGAGGTCCATCCTGCCGCGTCCGGTTCCAACTTCAAAGGACAAAACCCCGCCCACGCTCCGAGCAAACAGATCAAGATAAGTAAGGAGGAGGTGGTGTCCCACGGATTCTTGTGGCGTATCCGGCACCTGTAGGATTTTGAAACCCGCACGCGCGATGAAATCTCGGAAGTTATCAAGCAGTCGTTCCATATCTATCTGTCCCGTGGCAGTCAGGTAACCTCGAAAACCGTCTATATTGTCTTCGTGGAAGTATTCCTGTTCAAGTCCGTTCATCGTCGGTTTGAACGCCTGCATGATGCAATAGAGATAAATTGGATTCGCAATTTGACACATGCCATCCGCGTCCTCCACAATCACCCCATACGTAGCGAGTTCATCAATGTGTTCATCCCGTAGATTGAAATCCAAGCCCTCCTCGTGAGACATAATGTTCATCAGAAGTGTTTCAAAACGCCTATCCCTACGGATATTGGTTGTGAGATGTTGAATGTTGATGTTCCGCCCGCGCACAAGTTGGGTATGTGCCTTTAAAAAGTGTGCCATCGTAATCGGCTCGGTTTTCGGGATATCCAAGTTCTCGGTAAGAATCCGCGCGAGACCGTTGACGAGGACAGGTTGCCCGGCAGTCTCCTTATGGATAGATTCAACAACCTCAGGCGCGAAGGCTTGCCCGACTTCATCGGTGTACTGCGAAAGCAGCCCCTGTACCTGTTCAAGCGTGAAGTTCGGCAAACGAAATTCGTCTTGGATATTGAACGGAGAGACCGACCGGTCATAGTCGAGCTGCGCAATGCTCCTCACCCCAACGATGCCTACGCTGTGCGGACATTGCATCTCATCAGAGAGGTAAACCTGACGGAGTGAATACAGAAAATTGCTCACGACAGTTTGCGGGATACCATCAAACTCATCAATGAGGAGAACAACCTTCGTGGAAGCAAGCCCTTGATTGCGAAAATCGTTGTCCAGAAAGGTTTCAAGGTTTTCAAAGAACGCTTCCATCGAAAAATGATCGGTTAGCGTTGTGTTCTCTAAAAATTGTGTCAATGCTTCAGAAGGCACCTCGCCTCGTTTCTGGAACACGCTCTTAATTTGCCTATTAATCTGGTAATAGAGTTGATCATAAAAAGTGGCGGGTGCGGCGTTGCGCATCGTTTGGAAATCTAACTGAATCGGAAAATAGGTCGGGTCTTCCGCGACAAGTGCTTCAAGTGCCAATCGGAAGAAGGTAGTTTTCCCTGTCTGGCGTGGCGCGAAGAGGACGACGTACTTCCCATTTTTGACGCGGTTGATGAAATCGGTAATCTCCTCGGTGCGTGGAACAATATAGTGCTGCTCAGGACGGACGCGCCCCTCGGTTCCAAAACTTTTCATTATCGACTCCTCAAAAGTTCTCAGCAATTTATCCTATCACACTGCTCCCTGAAAATCCACTCTTAATTTTCACATACAAGTAAAAGGCAGCTATCCATAGTTCTCTGGGAACATCAAGCGTTCAATATGTTCAATTAGGATGTGCAACACTTTGATATGTATTTCTTGAATCCGATCAGCCGTGTCGCCGGGTGCGATCAAGCAAACATCGCAATATTGTTTAAGGTTTCCGCCGTCCCCACCGAGGAGTCCGAAGACCCGCATCCCACGCGATTTTGCCGCTTCTGCTGCACGGACAACATTTTCGGAGTTTCCACTGGTTGAAAGCACAACGAGTAGATCACCGGGGTGCCCGAGTGCCGATAGCGGACGTGCGAATATCTCGGCAAATCCGAAATCGTTCGCTGTGCAAGTGATATGTCCGGCATCGCTGAGTGCAATTGCTGGAAGCGGTCTCCGATCATCTCGAAACCTTCCGGTACATTCCTCAGCAAAATGGATGGCATCGCACAAACTTCCGCCATTCCCACACGTGAAGATTCTACCTTGCCGTTCAAAAACGTCCCGCATCAACGCTGCTGTCTCCGCGAGGGTTGCGATATTTTCAGGATTTCGGATAAACCGATCGAGCACATCCTGCGCCTCCAACAACGCACCGCGAATGCTATGCAAAATATCCATTATCTTCTTTCTCTTTTCGAGCGTAAGAGTTTTAGTCCATTCCCAAATCGAAACAATTTACCATCGCCATTCTTTTCCCCACAACAATTGGACAAAAAAGCAGGGCAATCCCAAATGCCCTGCATACATTCTACATCTTGCCGCTAAAATAACGCCATGTACGGAACAAAAGCGCAGACCCCTTAGTCTTGTTTGTTGTATTTGACTGGGGGGAACGATACATATTTCCAACCTTCTGCTTTGTTCTTTTTATTTTCCGCCTTCAAATAATCGACAAGTTCCTGCATAGTTTTGAACCGAGCGTTAAATTCTGCCTTCATCCGGTAGCACTCTTCAAGGACAGGATCCATAGGTGGATGTTCTTTCTCTTTCATTTGCCTCTCCTCAATCAACTCTGCAGGCGTGCAGTGGTTTCGATGTATACCTTCGATTTTATTGCTTTATATTTTAACATGCAATCAGTTCGCTTTCAAAATCTTCTTGGTAACAACGTGAGTTTGATAAATACTTAGGATTTCCGCATTTTCTTTTAAAGTCCCCCTGATAAGGGGGATTTAGGGGGTTAAAAGTACTGAAATTACTACCCTTTGCGTAAGTTTTACAGTAATTATTTCCTTATCAACATCTTCCGCGTGGATTTGAATTTTCCTGCTGTTAATGTATAGAAATAGACACCGCTTGCGACAAATTCACCGATTTCATTTCTGCCATCCCAATACGCAGCAACAGTTTTGTCCTGATACGTCCCGGTTGGTTTGTGTCCAAGATCAAGGGTACGTATCACAGTTCCATCTATTGAGAAAATAGAAATAACTACATCTGCCGGTTGTGCTAACTGGTACGGTATCCATGTTTCTGGATTGAAGGGGTTCGGATAGTTCGGTAGAAGGACTGTCTCTCTCGGTATCAATGATGCTAATAGATACTCTAAGAAAAGAATACCCGTTTGTGAGGTTGGGTCTGTCAGATTTAGTTGTCGCGCTTCGGTGAGCCACTGTTGCACCGTCGCTCTTGATGGTAATTCCTTACGGCTTTGATGGTGCATGGAAGGTGCATCTGCTTCTCTACCCATCCCACTGGCAACCGTAATTAGATCTTTGATGTCTACGACTCCATCTCTGTTAACATCCGCTTCAGTTTGACCCTCGTCTCCAAAACGCGCTGCGACGTACGACAGATCCAAAATGTCTACAGAACCATCACCGTTTACATCCCACGGTGGTTCTATCACCTTCCCAGAAATCACGATATAGGGTAACCTTACGCCATCGCTGTTAGAAAGGATCGCTGACAAACTAATCGTTGACGCGCTGCGTGAAAGAACTTTGAAGGTTATTGTAGCAAGAGTACCATCACCTTCACCAGCCTCCGCAGTCGAGACGTTGCTAAAGGATACCCCTCCGAGTTTCCTTACTATTGGACCTCTATAAACTTTGTCAGATAAATAATCACCGTGCGCGTGAGATACGTAATTTACTGAATTGCGATCGTATTCTACAATGATCTCATATCCCCTAACATCTTGCCCACCAACAATGTTAATATCAATGCTAAATTGCTGACCAATAGGTGGAGATTCAATAGTTGAGGGTGTGATGTTCACACGAGTAGAGAGATCCCACAGGCGAACTGTATGATCATTACCACCACTTGCTAAAGTTTTGCCATCGGGACTGAATGTGACATCATAAATAGTAGATGTATGACCTGTGAGGTCCGTAATTGCACTTTCAGTCGCAATATCCCACAGAGAAATATTGTGGCTTGAATACACACCTGCAAGCATTGTTCCATCCGAGTTAATCGAAATATTCTGCAAACCATTAACTGAAAGTGTCTCTTTATGTTGACCAGTGGTGACATCCCATAAACGGATCGTACCATCGTTACTCTTACTCGCGAGCGTCTTACCATCCTCTATGAATGAAATATCATAAATACTGCTTGTATGACCTGTGAGGGTCTGCTTGTGGAAACCTGTAGTAGCATTCCATAGGCGGATTGTCCGATCAGAACTCCCGCTCGCAAGCGTCTGACCATCCGGACTGAACGCAACACTGTTTATGGATTCAGAATGTCCTTCAAGTGTTACCCTGTATTGACCCGTGGTAGCATTCCATAAGCGAATCGTACGATCAGAACTCCCACTCGCAAGCGTCTGACCATCCGGACTGAACGCAACACTTCCGACAGATCTACTATGTCCTTCAAGTGTTACTCTGTATTGACCGGTGGTGACATTCCAAAAACGAATTCTACCATTTTCACTTCCACTTGCCAGTGTCAACCCGTCTGGACTAAAAGCAACAGAATAAATACGAGAATTATGCCCTGTAAGTGTGTGTCTATGTGTTCCTGTGGCAATATTCCATAAGCGAATTGTTCTGTCCTCGCTTGTGCTTGCGAGCATCGCACCATCAGGACTGAAAACAATTTTAGTGACCCTACTTGTATGCCCCTCAAGACTGGTATAAGGAAAATCTTGAGCGAATGTGTTTAGTGAAAAAACGGTAAAAACAACTAATAAAATTGGGGTTATTTTCATAGTGAAGCCCTTTCTTGATCTTACTTAACTGTCAGGTCTTGATGATTTTAATTTTTTAAATTCGGAAAATTTCGCCTAATTTCCCGCCGAGCACACGTCCAGCACCTAAGAGACATGCAATCAGGATTAACATCCCCACTACACCAAGTGCGCTCGCTGTATATGCACCGTGGTCGGGACGTTGCGAGAGGGCATAAATCGCTTTTGTAATTGGATAATATTTATCCTGCATCGCTAAAATTAAACTATCACTAACCTCTAACATCGAAAAGGAGAAAACGAGAATCGCACCCGCAAGGATATTCGCAACGACCAAGGGTAACGTTATTTTATACAAGGTACGAATCGGTGTCGCCCCCATGTTTTGCGATGCTTCTTCGTAAGTCACACTTGTCTGTTGGAGACCGGCGTAGATAGAGCGCAGCATATAGGGCAACCGCCGAACCGCATAACTGATAATCAACAGGAACGTTGGGTTCTTCCGAGGATCTATCACCGAAACGAGTCCATCAGGGAAATACCGTAGCAGCAGCGTCGTATCCGCAAAACTAC
>JAAXHI010000415.1 GCA_012270875.1 Candidatus Poribacteria bacterium
CAACTTTATTTATGAACCACCCTCATATAATTCCTGCGCGCTTGCCATGTCTCCCCGACGGGCTTTAGATTCACCAAGGGTCGCTTTTGCTATGCCACGATTGTTATACGGATCCGCAAGTTCTGGATTGAGTTTGATAACTTGCGTCCAATCTTGGATTGCCCCTTGGTAGTATCGCTGTC
The DNA here is from genome assembly GCA_012270875.1 of Candidatus Poribacteria bacterium. Taxonomy (GTDB): domain Bacteria; phylum Poribacteria; class WGA-4E; order WGA-4E; family WGA-3G; genus WGA-3G. Next base: position 183 of record JAAXHI010000415.1, read on the forward strand.
CTTTCGTTATATCGTCTTGATTTGCTTTGGATTGACCGAGTCGGAATCGTCCACCCGCGCGGTTGTGGTATGCATAAATATCTTCGGGGTTAAGTTTAATGGCTTGCGTGCTATCTTCAATTCCGGCTTCATATAACCGCCAAGCTGCCGCCAAATTGCCTTGAGCGAATTCAAGGTCTCCAATCGTGAATTTCGCAAGTCCTCGATTGTAGTAGGCATCCGCTTTCTGCGGGTAGAGTTTGATGGCTTTATCAAAATCTGCTACGGCTTCGTTGAAGCGATTGGCATTGTATTTACGTTGCCCGCGAACAGAGTAGATATAGGCACGAATAGGTGCGCGTCTACGCCACTGTGTCAAAGGCTCGACAGGTCCTGATCGGTCAAGCAATGTCCGTAGCATGTTTGACGGGATGGCATAACTGTAAGGGACTTCTACGGCAGAGACAATCGCTATAATTCGACCTTTACTGTCTCGGATAGGACCGCCGCTGCTGCCACCCGAAAGCGCGATTTTCATTTGGAGCCATTTATCGTTACTACGCACGCGATGGACGACCCCTTTGGTGACCTTGTACTTTCCACTGGGATAGCCTGTGGCGATAACGGTGTCTCCTACCGCAACGGCATTGCTGTCGCCAAGTAGAGAGGGTGTGCCGTCACCCGCAATTTTTAGGATAGCGAGATCGTTTTTGGCATCAAACGCCGTAATGCCTTCTACAGACCAGATTTTCTGCTTATCAGCGGATTTTATGAAGACGGGCCCAGGGTGTGCGACGACGTGAATGTTTGTTGCGATTTTATCAGGTGCCACGAAAAAGCCACTCGCATCTCCATGTCTACCTTCTACACGGACAACAGTAAAGTCGCTTCTCTCTTCAGGCAATTCAACAATCTGTTCGGGAATCCGCGCACACGAGAACAAAACCGCCAAGGTCAGCAAACTGAGTAAAGATATTCTGCTCGCTTTCATAGAATGGATACCTTAGAGGATAAAGGAGAGAACACTGCTATAGATATATCTCGCTATAGGTGTAATGTTGGGAGAGCACTAAAAAGACACGACTGGGAGATTTGCTCTTACTGATTTAAATCTCTCCACCAAAATGGATCCTCCATAAAGTGATGAGAGCTACTAATATGCCCTTTGAGACGACTCATGCGGAGTGTCCGACGGGTCCCGTCTACGGAGACACATTCAAGCTTGTAGTAGTAGACGACATTGGGTTTTGCAGTCTTATCTATCCACTCGTAGACTGTCCCCTCGCTTGTAGTGCCTTGACCTGCAACAAATCGAACTTTCGTGAACTCACCGTCTCTCTTTTCGCTACGAAGGATGTTGAAGCCTGCATTATTCGTTTCAGATTCGGTTATCCACCTGATAGCGACTTCACCGGTGGATTTTTTACGCTCAGGACGGAATTTGGAGAGTTCCACAGTCAAAGGTGAGGGTTCCGCAGTCAAAGGTGAGGGTTCCACAGGCATGGGCGCAAGCGCGCGATACCCCGGTGTGCTGTGATCGCTGCGGTGTCCATAGTAGGTAGCGGACTGTATGGCATATCGGGAATTCTTTTTGGTGGTAAGTTCCCATCCATCTGCTGCCGTACCATCATACGCGTGTCCCGTTGCGTTGTTCCCTTCATACGCTCGGACAATAGAACCCCGTTGGTTTCCCTCAATCAGCGGGAGTTTCCATTCAGGTATTTCCCCGAGGTTGCCCACGATGTCGCTTAGTAACTTGCGTCTGTAAGTAGTTTTCGGGATAGCTGGTGCCCTAAGGGTGATTTTAAAGGCGGTTTGGCTCAAGAGGCGGTAGCTGGGTGTGCCACCAATAAAGTCTTTTAGGATGACAACACGGTCTGCTTGGATGTCCCCTTTTGCGGTGCCAACGCCTGAGTTGGGTCCCTGCTCAGTCACAAGGAGCAGCACTTGGTTTCTATCAAGGATCTCTGCGCCTAAAGTGAAGATGAGCGTAGTGGCGAGTACGGACTTATCCGCTGGGTGGTTCATAATTGTAACTTCCCACCCGTCAAGGCTGATTTTCCGACTGCTTCTATTGTGGAGTTCGATCCACTGCGGGAGTTTATCGGTGTGGGTGGCGTACATGATTTCACTGATGGCGATATTGAACCTTGCAGCTACAGGGACGGTATCATTTTCATGGGACGTTTTCGACGTTTGTGATTCTATCTTTTGTGGAACGATAATCTCGGGAACCTGTGCATCCGTAATGTTTAGGACACTGAATACTAATATGAGTGTCATAAACACACTAAGGGTGAATCTTCGCACTATCAAATCTTTCATGAAAATATACCCCTCTTTTGTATCTTGGTTTTAGCCGATGTTTGCTATCTATTATACCCGACATCTGCTGTCTCGTCAAGTTTCTGAAGTTGTAAAACCGAGACGCGATTGTTTCATTCTCATCTTTAGTTGTGAACTGTCTCACTCTTCTTGAAAAAAGTTTGACATCTCCCCTAAGATATATTATAATACTTAACATACATGAATTCTAAATAGGACGCTCGGATGTTTTGTTTCTCGCCTACTACACGGATACATAAAAATCGCCTTCGCACGTTCATCGGTCTTGGTGTCGTGCGGATCGGTATTTCCATGTGCCGTGCAGTGGTGGGCGAATAATTGAAGAATCAAACGTTTTCCGAGTTATAAAATACAACGCCCATTGCTGAACGGCACAAGATAAGATTTCGGCGAGGGTGTTCTTTTTTAAACGGTAATACAGTATCATGTTAGTAGGCAAGCTTAAATGAGGAGAGAAGATGCGTTACGGAGTCGTTCTTTTGGTATTCGCAGCGATTGCTGCAGCCGACCTGAATGCCGAAGTCAGCAAAGAAATCAGACCCTTGTTCACCCAAGAAGCCATCGAAATTGATGGGCATCTTAACGAGGCAGATTGGACGCGGGCGCAAGTCATTGACGATTTTACCCAACAGTCTCCCGATGAAGGGCAACCGAGTACCGAACGCACAGAAGTTCGCGTGTTGTACGACACAGAAAAACTTTATATCGGGTTCGAGTGCTACGACTCGCAACCCAATAGGATTGTTGCGAATGAAATGCGACGCGACGGGATGCTCTGGCAAAACGACAACGTTTATATCATGCTTGATACTTACGGTGATAAGCGACAATGTTTCTTCTTTCGGACGAATGCGCTCGGTGCGTTGTCAGACACGGCTGTCACTGATGGCGGCGAAAACCTCAACGGAAGTTGGGACTGTATCTGGGAAGCTGCGGGACGACAACACGAAAAAGGGTGGACAGTCGAAATCGCGATTCCGTTTAATCAACTCCGGTTTAAGAAGAGAGATTCGATGGTTTGGGGTGTGAATTTTGGACGCAATATTCAACGGACAAACGAAACAACGCAGTGGATTCAGGTGCCGCGAAGTCAGAGTTGGCCCGGAACATACCATCCGATATATCAAGGCAAGCTAACTGGACTTCAGGGCATTACGTTGCCATCGTATTTTGATGTTAAACCGTATCTCCTCGGGGGTTTGGCGCGGAACCTTGAAGACGGAGATTGGCAGCGTACTACCGAACGCGACATCGGACTCGACATGAAATATGGTGTAACATCGAACCTAACATTAGACCTGACGCTGAACACGGATTTCGCACAGGTAGAGGCGGATCAGGAGGAAGTCAACCTTACACGGTTTAGCCTCTTCTTTCCTGAGCGGCGCGAGTTTTTTCTTGAAGGCAGCGGTTTATTCGCATTTGGCGCAGGGATCGGAAACTTCGGACCCCCACCGCTGTCAGTTTTCTACAGCCGACGCATCGGGATTGAAGACGATAGAGAGGTCCGGCTACTCGGTGGCGGCAAACTGACCGGAAAAGTCGGTGCTTATAGCGTTGGGGCACTCAACATGACGACCGCCGCTTCCGAGGAAACGCCGCTGACAAACTTCTCTGTGCTAAGAATGCAACGCGACATTCTCAGCGATTCAACCCTCGGCTTTATCCTTACCAACCGACAAAGCGACTTCGGGAGCGATTACCACCGTAACGGCGGGATAGACCTGTTTCTTAGACCGCACGATCAGTGGCGGATGCGTGCGATGACGGTCGGCAGTTGGTCGCCAGACCCAGAAGAACGTGATCTCGCATGGTATCTCTCAAATAATTGGCGTAATAAATATTTCCGTGTTAACGCTTCCTATCTCGACATCGGTCCCCAATTCACGAGTAAGATGGGGTTCATGCATCGGCGGGACATCCGCTCCCTCATGTTGAATACCAATTACGAAGTTCAAGTCAGCCAGTCCGGTATACGAGATGTCGGAACAGGCTTCTCCGGCAGTTATTTACTGGATCACGATAACACGGTCATCGGTTGGGACGTGGGGATCGCAGGGGATATAATTTGGGACTCCGACGACGGGGTCAATCTTGATTTCCGACGGTTTTTTGATCGCGTTGATGAGTCCTTCAGTATCGGTGACGCTGAGATTCCCGCTGGCGATTACGAGATGAACGAAGTTAGGTTGAATATTTTCACCGAAAGCAGCCGTCCGTTTGCTGTATTCAGCGGTGTGGATTATGCCGGCTATTTTCACGGCAACCGCGTGAGTATCGACATTGATACGCAATGGCGGATGACCTATCAACTCGCGATTGAGACGCGATACCAACGCAACTGGATTAACCTGCCTGAAACCGACCTGTTCACGACAAACGTCGTTAGGGCACGCGTGAGTTATGCCCTAAACACCCGTTTCTTTACCAAGTTGTATACGCAGTGGAACGATACTGCAGAGCGGGTAAGCGCGAATTTCTTGCTCAATTACATCTACCGTCCAGGAAGCGATTTTTACCTCGTATACGATCAGGCGTGGGACACCTCAGATGGATTCCACGCACGCGACTGGACAGTGTTGAGCAAGTTTACGTATCTATTCAGTCTATAGTGGTTGGAGACATCAAGCAAGCGAAAGCATCAGGATTTGACGGAAGAGTGTTAAAGAGACATCCAAGTGAAACCTAACACCCTACTTATGTCGTATTATGAAGTTGGGTTTTTACACCCTTCTTAGATTTATATGGTGGTACATTGCATACTTTTAAATTTTATAGTAAATTCCAAAAATAAATACACACTTCCAACCCCCGGTAGGTGCGGTTTCCTAACCGCACCGATGCTAAGTGTATAAGTAATTATAGGATCTACTATAATAAATTTTAAAGGAATTCATAGATATGCTACATATAGGAAATTTTGCCTGCCACAATATTCACTTAGAGACTGAACGTCTGAAACTTCGACCTTTCAAAGATACCGACTTTGATATTGCTATGCCTTTCTATAGGGACCCCGAATTTCTAAATGCGGTTGAGGAATCTACGTCCGACAAACCGATAACAATGGAATATCTCAAAGGGGTTGGTAAAATCATGAGGGACAACGGATTTCTGTTCGCAATCGTAGAAAAGGCGAGTGGACGCACGATTGGCGAAGTGTGTTTGCAGTGGATGAACTTGGAACGTGCGAAAATTGAGGGCGAAAAAGTAATGCGTCTCCCCATTGGAATTTGGGACAAGACGTTATGGGGTAAAGGCTATGGCAAAGAGGTTGTGCGATGTTTGATGGCATACGCATTTGGACAATTGGACATTGATCGGTTTTGTCCAGTGGATGTTCCTGCGGATAATATCCGTTCAAAAGCATTGTGGCAATCGCTCGGATTAACTGTTGCCCGAGAAGTAGACGACGGAAATATGTTGGACTTTGAAATCGCACGATCAAAATATGAGAGAATCTATGGGATTAACGCTTGAACGGTATTTTGAACGCATCGCGTTAAAAACCAGAACCATTCAGTTTTCGGTTTTTTCAGGCATTTTCGCGGACGGATCGCGAGCACAGTTCGCTCCTACTGCAAAGAGAGGTGTCCGAAAAATCGGAGTTATGTGACAATTGAATGACTCTGGCTGAATTTTCTCTTGATATTTCTTGTTTGGGACGGTTATAATAATAGAGGTCGAAATAGAGTTATTAAGTTCTCGGCTTTCCTCTCAAACCATTTCTAATTAAATCCCTTTCAATAAGGCGTGTAGCATGAGTTATTGTGCTACCATAGTCCCTTTCAAATAAGTTGTGCATGTGGTATGGACTTTCAGCAACAGTATTACAAGGAGTTTCACCTATGCGAAAACAACAAATTGCAGCGAGTTACCAAAACTTCCACATCATTGCCCACGCTTTGGACGAGACGGGTGACCTCAAAGCTGCATGTAAAGAAAAATTAGGCGTAGGCGTTCGACTCGCTGACTGGAGCGACCTAATCGCCTATCACAAAGCAGGCGGTTCATTGACGGACCTCATCGCAAACCTTAAAATACCCATTGAGGTCCCCAATAGTCAACAATATCGTATTTCAATGAACGGTGAATTGATATGGGATGGCGATCGCCACTATTTCGTTGCGCGGCACGACCACACCGTACGGGCAGGTTTTTTAGCGCATGACGATATTGACGATTACCACTTAACGCTGGGGTCATGGTTCGGCAAGGGTGGCTTCGCACTCTGCTACGGAGACCCGGATAGCACGGTGCCACCCCCAGAACCGGAGGTCACTGCGCCATCAAGAAATGTGTTGTTGGGGCACGAGACAACTGCTGAACCAGATACCACCGAACCCGTACTAACACCGGTAGCGAGTTACCAAAATTTCCACGTCGTTAGCCACAATTTGGACGAGACAGGCGACCTCAAAGCAGCATGTAAGGAAAAATTGGGAATAGGTGTTCGGCTTGCTGATTGGAACGACATCTTCGCCTATTACCGAGAAGGTGGTTCACTGGACGATTTCATAGCGGCACTTGAGATACCGCTTGAGTATGCCAATCCCGAGGATCCGGATCCCATCCCGAATACTGACTATCGCGTTTCAATGAACGGCGAACTGCATTGGAATGGGGATCGCCACTATTTCGTTGCGCGGCACGACCACACCAAGCGGGCAGGTTTCTTGTCCCACAACGACATTGATAATTACCGCCTGACGCTGGGTTCATGGTTCGGTAAGGGCGGTTTCGCACTCTGCTACGGAGACCTGAAGGGTACGGTAGCACCGCCTGAACCGGATACCACCGAACCGGTGCAGACATCGGGCGGCTGAGGCTGCGGATGCTAACGCAATGGCGGTGCCATTGCTTGTTTTTTCTATCCGGTTGGCACGTTTGTAAAGCGTGCCTATCGGGTAGGATTGTAATCATCAGCCGGACCGGTGCAGACACCGAGCAGCTGCGGCTGTTGACGCTAAGGAAAAATTTCAGATATGACACAACCTGATAATTTCGCAGGACATAACATTCACTTGGAAACCGAACGCCTGAAACTCCGCCCCTTTAAGGATGCTGATTTTGATACTGCAGTCCCTTTCTACAGAGATCCTGAGTTTTTGACGGCGATGGAAGGGGAGCCACCTGACGAACCTATCACAAGCGACTATCTCAAGCTCGCAGCTATGGTGATGATAAAAGATGGATTCCTTTTTGCTATCGTAGAGAAGGTGAGTGGACGGACTATCGGTGAGGTTTGTTTGCAGTGGATGAACTTAGAGCGTGCGAAAATTGAAGGTGAAAAAGTGATGCGCTTACCTATCGGGATTTGGGACAAGACGTTATGGGGTAAAGGCTACGGAAAAGAGGTCGTGCGACGCTTGATGGCGCACGCGTTTGAGAAACTGGGTATTGACCGGTTTTGTCCGGTGGATGTTCGCGCCGATAATGCACGCTCAAAAGCGTTATGGCAGTCGCTTGGATTCACCGTCTCAAGGGAAGTGGATGACGGCGAAACGTTAGACTTTGAGATCACACGAGCAGCATACGAGAAGATGGTTCAAGGTACGCCTTGAATAGAAAGTTAAATCGAAGGAAGTCCTGATGTTCAGTACACAGCTTGCGCAGCGTGCAGCGGAGAATAACCCGATCCGTGTCGGCATCATCGGTGCTGGAAAATTCGGTGCGGGTTTGGTCGCGCAGCTTTCACAGATGCAAGGCATGGTCGCGAGTGCGATTGCCGACATCAATCTGAAGCATGCCATAGACGCGTATACAGTCAGTAATATCCCACCCGACGCTATTTCGCATATTCGGAACGTTAACGAGATGAACGACGCTATCCGTAGCGACAAACGCGTCGTTACCGAAGACGGGATGCACATTATTCAATCCGACCTGATTGATGTGGTAGTGGAAGCAACGGGTATCCCCGAAGTCGGCGCACGGATGGCATATCACACGCTGATGCACAAGAAGCATCTCGTGATGGTCAACGTTGAGACGGACGTTACCATCGGTCCTTTCCTGAGACGTTTGGCGGACAACGCCGGTGTCGTCTATACACTCGTTGATGGCGACCAACCCGGCGTGACGATGAACATCATTGAATGGGCAAAAACACTCGGCTTTGAGATCGTTGCTGCAGGGAGAGGCACAATATTTTATGACGATGATCGCGCTGGGATACCGGACACTGTTCCACAACGATTTGGATTTAGTCAAGAGTTGATTGAACGCCGCACGATTAACTTCAAGATGTTCAACTCGTTCCGAGATGGATCAAAAGCACAGATTGAGATGACCTCTCTGGCGAACATGGCGGGACTCCCGCCAGATATTCGCGGTATGCACGAACCGTCAGTGAACATTTCGGACATTGCCGAGGTTTTCAGCTTAAAAGAAGAAGGCGGCATTTTGAGCCGCCACGGGGTCGTCGAACTCGCAAATAGCATTGACACGGATGGCAGGACGACGTTAGATGGCCCGCTTCGGATGGGAGTATTCGTCGTTATCCGGACAGATCACCCATTCACGCAAGAAGACCTTGCCAGTTATAACCTATATCCCGGCGGTGATGGTAAGAACTACCTCCTCTACCGTCCCTATCATCTTGTAGCAGTCGAAGCCCCAATTTCAATTGCGAAGGCTGTCCTTTACGGAGAACCCACGGGCACACCTCTACCGACACCCGTTGCCGATATTATCACAGTTGCCAAACGCACCCTGAAAGCAGGCGAACAACTCGACGGGAGCGGTGGCTATACTGTCAATGGTCTGATTGAGAGAGCCGAAGTCGCATGGGCTGAGAATTTACTTCCCCTCGGACTGTCGGACAACACGATACTCAAATGCGATGTCTCCCAAGGGGAAGCGATCTCCTACGATATGGTAGAATTGGACGAGGACTCCTTCGTTCTCAAACTCCGCCGTCTTCAAGACGCGACCGTCTGAGAATCGGCTAATTCCACGGATACAACACGACCTTACCGCACTCTCCGGTCGCCTGTAGTTCCCACGCCTTCTGTACATCACGCATCGGGAAAGTGTGTGTGATAAATGTATCTAAAACTTCAGGTGAGTTTTGGATGACCTGCATTAATTTTGGATAGACACCGAGGTTGTAGTGCCAATTCCCACGTAGGACTAAGCCTTTCCGAATCATGTCTCGACTCGCCGCAAGCGGAAATTCGCCGCCTTCCCCAACAAATGTGACTTGTCCCTTTCTGCGGGCTGCATCAACCATCAACCGGTGCGCCGCCGATGCGCCTGAGCAGTCCAGTGCTTTGTCAATTCCGACACCGTCCGTTAAATCCCGAATTTGATCGAGAATATCTTCGTCACTCGGGTCCAAGACAACCTCCGCGCCCAACTTTTTCGCGAGTTCAGCACGATACGGATGACTCTCTACACCGATGACACGCGCGCCGCGATAGTGCGCATTGATAATACCGCCTAACCCGACGGGACCTAAGCCGGTTACCATGACGGTATCCAATGAATTGACCTGCATCTGCTCCATCGCACCGAACGTTGGGCCGAGTCCGCAGCATGCCATTCCAGCGTGTTCATAACTAACATCATCTGGAATCGGGCATAACATATCCTCCATTTTGTGCATATACTGTGCATAAGTTGCCGAAGCCACGTCTTCTCCGACGAGATCCCGGATACTTGGACGACTGCCGCCCATACAGTGGATGTGCTCACCAATAACACACATCTGACATTTACCACAAGTGTTCTGTGGTTGAACAACCACGCGGTCCCCTACTTTGACGCGGCCGGGTTGTGCGACTTCCACAACCTCGCCAGCGGCCTCGTGACCGAAGTGCTCGCCAGTGCCACCATGTATGAACCCTTTATATTCCGTACACATCGGGACAGCATGGATTTTGACGACAGCGATATCTCCACCAGCACGGGGATCCGGTTTTTCAACCACGCCCCCTTTTTGATCACCGAACATTGCTGCAACCTGCATAAATCGTATAAAACCGAGACTCTCCGCATCCTCGACAAAGATTTACGAGGCTTGCATCGCGAAGAGAAAAGGTTCTCCTCCTTCCTAAGATGTGTTAATACCATAGCATACGTAATGGAATCCGTCAAGGTAAAATTGATGTCATCTGCTCTGTCTATTTCCGTCTTAAAAGATCGGCTAAAGGTGTCCACTCGCTGCTTTGAGGTAACGCCACGATGTGGACGGTTCCACTACGTTTAAAGAGTTTGTATGCCTTTCCATCAGGAGTGGAAGTAAGAATACGGTAATTTTCCCCAACGATTTCAATCGCTGCGTTATTATCACAGGCGATACCGATACCACCCCGTTTTGCAATTGTCTCTGAGAAGGAAGGCTCTCGTTTCTCGACGTGATAATGCGGGCAGTAGACTGCATTGATAAATCCTAACCCTTTGACGCGGATATAGTCCCAGTCTGCGTTGCTGGAGAAAGACCGAGAATCGCTATGCCCGTATCTAAACCAGCAGATCGCACCGGCACTGAGACCCGATAGCACGGTGCCGCGGGACGCAGCTTCCGCCAACACGGTATCTAATCCCAAGCGTCGCCACAGTCTCATCATCTTGTAGGTATTCCCGCCCCCAACATAGACAAGGTCCGAATCCAATACCAACGCCGACATCTCGTCAAACGCTGGCGGATTTTGAGTGAGCGTGAGCGTCCGGGTCTGGCATCCAAGATGTTCACCGTAAACCTTCTCAAAAGTATCAATGTATCCGGGCGCGTCGCTGCTGGCGGTCGGAATGAAGAGTGCCTTCGGTCGCGTTTTACCGGTCAATTCAACAATGCGTTTGTCAATAGCGGCGGTTTCCAATTCTCTAATTTCTCCGCCACCAATTGCAACAATCTTCGGTACTGTTTTCATCAATCGTCTCCTTCGTTGGCTCTCGGAATGTTTCGGCAATTTTGGTCATTGAACATGTGACGGATTGGAGAATTTCGCATAGATGACCATACTCTTACAATGACGTGCGAAACCTGCCGAGCTGACTGTCCGCCGAAGCAATTGCCAAAATGATAACAACTTCAACGAAAACTATCAAGAATATTTAGAAATTTAACTACATTTTCACCGAATAATTGTGGTAAAATGAAGAGAGGCACATAAAAAGTGTCCGCAACTTCTAAAGGAGGAAAGATGGTACCTGAAAAAACAGGTTTAACACCTGCGCAAAAAATGTTCTACGCGGAAAACGGATATCTTGTCCTCAAAAGTGTCTTCGCGGGTAAAGAATGCGAACGCTTCGTTGAACATTTAGAAGACCTTCACGCCGGACGCAAGAGGCTTGATGGGTTCTTTCAGCAGGACAAATACGGATCTCGCACGTTCAATCAGCACCTCTACGACCCGCGTGTATTAGACTTGCTTATTGATGCCCGCTTACACAAGCCCCTTGCGGACTGTTTTGGTGGCGAACCGGAGGGCATCCAGACGATGCATTTTTATGAAGGGTCAGAGCATCCGTTTCATCAAGATCAATACTACTTACCGGACTGTATGTCAGCATGGATTGCGATGGTTCGTGTTGATGAGGACAACGGACCGCTGATAGTGCAGCCGGGTTCACATAGAGGTAGATTGATTACAAAAAACGATGTGCCGATGACACTGCTACCGGGAGAAACATACGAGTTGCAACAGCACAACCGATATTTTCCAGCCGTTAAACAGCTCGTTCGCGAAAATGGTACGGATATAATTCAAGTTATGGTGGACGCAGGAGATGTTATCCTCTTTGATGGGAAATTGATTCACGGCGGCGCGGAAATTTTGGAACCCGGCACCCGTAGGCATGCGTTGGCGTGCCACTATATTCCATACGCCTCTGAGAACTGGGAACGCGATTGGCCACGGATCTCATTTGATGGCAGCCGTCGGGTTCACTATCATTAAAGCGAGAAATTTATGTGGTAGAGATCAGAGAAAAGTGATATACTTGTTCAGATGAGAACCATACATATAACGCAAAATGCAGCGATTCGTGGCGAGAGATGTCAGATGGATTGCTTACTTTTAACAGCAAATTTTGGAAACTGTAAACTACACCAAAAGGGAGAAAAACGATGCGACACTTATTGGCTTTTTGGATCTGTTTAATCTTAATAAGCGGTTATTGCCTATCGGTATCTGCGCAGGAGGCAGCACAACCCACAAAATCTGAGGCACAGGCAGCATCCGCGAAAAAGAAAAAAGAATTTGAAGATTTTTCTAAAGTTACTGAAGACAGTAAAAGTTATCAAGGTTTCTTTAGGCTATACGAGAAAAAAGAGAATCTCTATTGCGAAATTCAACCCTCACAATTAGACCAACCTTTTCTATGTATGATGAGTCTTTCACGCGGTCTGGGAAGAGGGTTCCTCATTTCAGGGATGACGTTGGATGAGTGGCTGCTCGTCTGGCAACGTGTAGGTGACCGTGTGCATCTCGTGCGGAAAAATGTGCGTTTCCGTGCGGATAAAGGGACACCGACCGCACAAGCGGTGGACTATAGTTACAGCGATTCTGTGCTATTTTCTCTTAAGATTGAGAGTATACACCCGCAACGACGGAGTCTCTTGGTGAATATCGCGCCTGTCTTTATGTCCGATCTACCACCGATGGCAGGTAGGATCGGGGGCGGTGCTCGATTTGACAAAACGCGTAGTACCTGGGGGACAATCAAGGCGTTCCCGAAGAACGTTGAGCTGCGGGTTCAAGCGGTGTACGCAGCGAGTGGTAGTAGAGAAACTGTTCCTGACAGCCGCGGTATTCAGTTGACCATGCACTACAGTCTCGCGAAACTTCCATCCAACAACTATCGCCCGCGGCTGGCTGATGACCGTGTCGGACATTTCATGACAGTGGTTAAAGACTATTCACTCCAAACGAGTGACGCACCCTATGTCCGTTATGTCAACCGGTGGCATTTGGAGAAAGCAGACAAGAAGGCGAAACTCTCACCACCGATGGATCCGATCATCTTCTACATTGAAAAAACGGTGCCGCATCGCTTTCGTCCTTACATTCGACAGGGAATTCTGGAATGGAACAAGGCGTTTGAAAAAGCAGGCTTTGTTGACGCGATTGAAGCACGGATTCAGCAAGATTATGAGGACTGGGACCCAGAGGATGCCCGCTATAACACGATCCGCTGGGTCGTTGACGCAGGTTTCGCAATCGGTCCCTCTCGTGTGAATCCATTGACCGGACAGATATTGGATGCCGATATCCTTATCAGTGACGTTTTCATCAGATCGTGGCAGCGCGAATATACAACGTTCTTTGATGAACTTGATCATGAGCGCGATCACCCGATAGATCACGATTCACGGTTCCATTGCCAGATGGCATCCGGGTTGGCACGCCAGATGGGATTCATGGCGAGTGTCCTACAGGCGCGTGGCGTGGTCAACGAAGACGGTGAGTTGCCAGAAGAGTTTATCGGTCAGGCACTTAAATCGCTGACGATGCACGAAGTCGGGCATACGTTAGGAATACGGCATAACTTTAAAGCGAGCACGATATTTTCTCTTGACGAACTGAACAAGAAAAAAGGGGAAGCCATTCACGGTTCCGTTATGGAATACGATGCCGTGAATATCGCGCCTAAAGGAGAAAAGCAAGGGCATTACTACACACCGACAATTGGGTCTTGGGATTACTGGGTGATCGAGTACGCCTATAAATCAATCGATGCAGGCAACCCCGAAGGTGAATTAAAGGCGTTAGGCGAAATCGCTTCCCGTGTCGCAACGCCGGGACTGACGTATGGCACAGACGGCGACGCGTCCGCATATCAGTACAGGGATTTAGATCCACTGGTGAATCGGTGGGATCTCGGTGCTGATCCGCTTGAATTTGCCAAACAACGTCGTGAGATTGTCGTCGAACTCTGGGACAAGATTGCGGACAAGGTTACAAAAGAGGGAATGGGTTATCAGCGGGTCAGGCGTGCCTTCGGGTCGCTGCTCGGTGAATACGGTTATTCGATGTACCTTGCAAGCCGATATATCGGCGGGCAGTACCACCACCGCGATCACCGTGGCGATGAGAACGGTCGTTTACCCTTCGTGCCTGTCCCTGCAGCGAAACAGCGCGAAGCACTTGCGTTCCTCAAAGAACACGCACTCTCGGATAGTGCCTTCGATTTCCCGCCTGATCTACTCAACAGCCTCGCTGTCACGCGTTGGAGCGATTGGGGATCCAGCAGTGGGAGTTCCACACGTCTGGATTACCCAGTGCATAATGTGATCTTAAACAACCAGACGCGTATCTTGGGACGCTTGCTCTATCCGAATGTCCTCGCACGTATTCAGGACACAGAGTTGAAGTTTCCGAAGGGTGAGGATGCGTTCACACTGCCGGAACTTTTCTCAGGCATTACGGATGCGGTTTGGACTGAACTGGATCGGAATGTCGGAGAAAAGCAGTGGTCAAACTCGGATGCCTTCATCTCCAGTTTCCGTCGTGCACTGCAACGTGAACACTTGAAGCAGCTTATCAAATTAGTGTTAGAGGCAGACGGCGGAACGCCTGAAGATGCGCGATCTCTCGCACGTCACCATCTCGGACAGATCAACAGTGAAATACAAGGCGTGCTTCAAAATGCGCAAGGGAGACTCGACGATTATAGTTTAGCACACCTCGAAGAATCACAAGTCCGGGTCGCGAAGGCGTTGGATGCCAGTTTCCAAGTCCAAAGACGATAAACGATTCTATGTTTTTGGTCAGGATCCTACAAAATCTATATATTTGCTGGCGGGGTTTGGAACCCCGCCTATTTTCTGTCGTCCAAGTCATTAGGAGCGGTCCATAAAATCAATTGCGCTACTACCAGCAAAAAATTAGGAGGAATAGATGGAAATAGTCCAATATACCCCCGATATGCAAGCACCAGTGACACAATTCTATAATCGTCTAACCACCAACGTACCGCATTGCTACCCAGTAAATGAGGAAGAATTCGCTACTGCGATACGCGGAGTTACCACCGGTAAAGCCGATAAAAAGGAGGGTGGAATTGATTCCGAAGCTGCCTTTGTTGCAATGGTGAACAGGACTGTGGGGGCGTTTATCCATGTCGGTATCGGTCAGGTCAGGGATCACGAGGAAAAGGAAGAGGATGTTGGCATTATTCGGTTTTTTGGTTATGAACGGGGTGCGCGGCGCGTTGGACAAGCCGTGCTTGAAGAAGCAGAAACCTATCTGAAAACATACAATATCTCCAAAATCTTCGCCTTTTCACAAGACTATCGATACCGTTTCTATCATTTCGCGCATTCTTATTTATCGGATGCCCTCGACCAAGTTCAAGGACTCCTCGGATTCAACGGTTACCGACGTTGTGAAGGTGAGGTCTTTTTGGATTGGGCGGACTATACTGTTACACCGATACCTTCAAGTCTGCCGGTAGAACTTTCTGTGGAGTGGGAAGATGGACGCGGGGAACGTCCGAACTGTACTGTGAGAGCCTATCAAGGCGACGAACGGGTCGGCATCTGTGAGTCTGTGTGCGGTGGCGAGTTTTCGAGCCATCCGGATGCACAAGACTGGCTCCATACGGTTTGGCTCGGCATCGAAGGCGATTTTCAGGGACAAGGCTTGGGACGCTACCTGCTTCAATATGAACTTCAAGAGATGAAGAAGATCGGATACCGGCATGCGGCGATTAGTACTGCTTGGGATAACCACCGCGCGTTTCTCTTTTATAGCAACTGTGGTTATCGGACTGTAGATTGGACGTATGGATTCGTCAAAGACCTCTCCGAAACACCGACTCAGAAATGGTAACCCGTGATTCCGAAACACCAATACACAATTGCCACCAGCGTCAGAACAGGGACATACCGGGGACATCTGACTCGCCGCGTAGGACCTCAAGGGTAGTGTGTAACAGGTTGAGTCTTGCACGGATAACACCTGGGATCGCTTCAATATCTTTCAGCATTGGTGCGGTATCAACACACTCTCCGATCTCTATTACTACAAAATCGGAAAATGAATTTAGGGTTTTCGGTGTATACCCTTTATCAACAAAAAACGCATTCACGGCTTTTATAGGTGTAGGATCTGTTGTGTGCATCCAATCATACTGTATTAGTACTACACCGAACTCATATAACGACCCGTCTTCCATCCTGCCGATATCAACGATTGCTCGCCTGCCCGACGGCATATCTCTATCCGCTTCCTCTTCAATATAATCTAAAGAAGAGGCGTACAGCAATTCGGAGGTTTTATGAAAGACATGCAAATCTATCTCCATAACACCTTGGATATTTCTTAATTCTTTCAACATCGGATAGGGATCAACGTCCCTGTCGAAAGAAATAACCTCATAATCTATAATAAGCCCTTTAACTTTTGGTGTATATCCGCTTTCAACAAAAAACGCATTCACAGCCTCCGAAGGAACACCATCCGTAAGATCCGTCTCTTGCTGCGTTGCTGCGTCGTACCGCACTGCCACCACGCCAAATTCATACAGCATCCCGTTTTCCGCCCTACCAACTTTAACAGTAGCAGCCCCACCCGAATTATCCGAGCAATCTATTAACTTAGGACCACAGCCGACGAGTACGATTACCATCGCAAACATCATCGTGAATAGCACTACTGCTTTAATCTTCATGGTCTGATCCTGTAGTCGCATATCGTTATTGGGTATTCGTTGCCACTAACATCTCATTGCCTGTCTTTTGGAAATGATACGGAACGCGTTCAACTGAACAAGTAACCCCGTTCTTTTTGAGCGCATCTATAACGGGTGATAAGAAAGGGGAGGGGTTGCTGTATACCGGTAAACCGGATCCACAGAGACCATTGACGTACCGCGCTGATACATCTGGACATTGAAAGATGCGGGACCGCCGCCTACACCCACAATATCCCGCGCCAAGTCGTCCTCAGAGAGGTTGAACATATCGAGGTATTCGTCGAACGACCGACCCCACGGCACGATGTCTTTGTAATGGAAATCCATTATTGCGCGGCCTCGGCACTGATTTCTTGTAAAACCGCTGCTGCCTTTTGTGCCAACTCGGTTGTCGCGTCGCGCTTGATTGCACGGTTTAAGTGTATGATGGCGCGCTCATCTCCGTCTCTCGCCAATTCTAACGCTTCCTCAAACCCTTTGTTCCCGTAACTGAAATCTCTTGGCAAGACGGTGAGATCGTGATCTTTCCAATAATACTTCAAATCGTCAGATTCCCAGTCGCGGTAGACATCTTCCCACTGAAGGGAGTTAAAGATATTCAGGTGCGGTTCAAGCATGTGCTCAGCAATTGGGTCATCAACAGCCTGATAGCGGTTGTCGAGCGACACACGGAGCCGATCCTCGGTCAAATTCGGGAGTGCCTTATGAATCGTCAAAGCCGGGAAGATGAGTGTATCGCCAACCTCATAGTTCGTAGAATGCCATTCACCGGACAATTCGTCCTCCCTAACGCATAGACTGCCAGCACCGAGTGAAAAGTGGTGCTCCATGACCTTATTGACTTTATGCGAACCCGGTAGGACTGCTAAGCCGCCTAACTCTATCGGGCAATCTCCGACAGGTGCCCAACAGGTATAAGTCTGGAAATTCCCTTGGAAGTGGACAAAATCTTGGTGTATCGGTGTTGTATGTGCTGTATACTTAGGGAACCAGAGGCGCGTAATCTTTTGTGGATGCGGCAGTACCTCTCTACCGATAATTTTCTCCACCATATCGACGACTTCGGACCAGTGTCCAGAACGGTGGAACGCTTGTAGTTTATACACCTCGTGGTATACATCCGTGTACTCGGGATCGCCTTCGGTACACTGCGTAGAAATATCGGCGATGCCCTCCATCGGGTCGGTTCCCGCGACGAGCCAACCGCCTTCTTGCATCGTCGTTAGCATCTCTCGCCGCAATGCCCAGAGTTTGTCAGGGTCTTGCAGCTGCTTGAAAAAGAGATACCCCTCTTCTGAGATCCGGTGACGTAATTCTTCCGGATCATTCATCGCATCGTTCGATACGCGAAGTTCCTTTAAGGCTTCCATCTGACTTCTCCTTGGGTCTATCCGTTCGGGTGCCCGTTCTGGGACGGAGGTGGTTCATTGAAAGGGATGCCTTTCGCCTCGGCTGCGAGTCGGCGTCTATTCCAAGCGGCGATAGCTTCATATACCTCTGCACGTCCCTGCTCAATACCTTGTTCAATACCTTGTTCAATACCTTGTTCTTTGGCTTTTTCAAGACTTTGTGCATGTTCAGCACGCCATTCGTTAAAACGTCTTAGCATGATATCCGCTCCTTCTTTGAAGATAATAAACGCAATTGCAGTGCGATTGAACACCGGGGACGTTGCGTCTAATTTCCTTAACATCTGCAAGACACCGTTCCATCCGACGACAAGTTCGTAGAGACATATCCCGATGATGTAAAGAAGTCCTAACACCGTATAAGTGATGATTGCACTTTCTGCGTCTCGGACGGTAAATAAGGATCCCCGTTTTTTTTCCATGGACCGGTTCTTTGTCTTCCTTCCTGGTTAGGTGGCAACTTTGGATATTTATAGTATAGCACATACAAAATGAAAAATTCAATTTTTTAAACGGCTATAGGCGATTAGCAGTTTTATTTTCCTCTATTTTTCTCAAGCCAATTAACGGCGTAATCCACAACAGCACGTTGTGGCATAAGTTGGCAATCCGCGATGCCGACTTTTCCATGCTGCACTAACTTTCCAGCATCAGAACCCGAAAAATCTTCGCCGAGGCGATCGAAATCTGAATCGTCTACATCAATATTTTCAAAGGTGGTCCATGTGCTTGAACCCGCCTGTAAGATTGGTGCCCCCTCTTCAACGACGCGTTTGCTCGAAAAGTCCGCTCGGTATTCTGCAAGATGTATAGACGTATTGCTTGAATGCCCGACACCGAGAAGCAGGACGAAACCGTGTAAATCGTAGATTCTCGCAAGCGGTGAATTCTCGCCCATACCATAAGCCAAGGCGTGATTATTGACGATGTCCGATGCTTGAGGACCGCGTGCACAAAACGAACTCTGCGGATGTGCGCTGCGGAGAACGGCTTTCTGTTTTCGGAAGGTTTCGGCAATCTTGCCCATTGAACGGGTAGGCGTTAAATCGGGATCGTAGGCAGGCATCGTTTCTCGTATTGTTTGCCACCACGATTCGGGGACAGGCGGGTTTTTCCATTGGCTCGGATCACTGAGGTCGGTTGAGTGGGTCGGCATCACAAGCGTCCCCGTTTCTCCCAAGACCTCCTGAAGCGCGATGATAACAGCGACAGGGCCGCCACAGATCCATCCCATCGCGCTCAAGGAGGAATGGACGAGTAAGACCATCCCCTTTTCGATACCGAGTGCTTTAAAATCAACTTGTAGCGATTCAACTGTGGCGAGTTTTTCCGTCCTTTGAACCACTTGACCTTCAGGCATTGTCAACTATCTCCGTCTTTTGATTTTCTCAGTTTCATCGCTGCATCACTGATCTCCTCTACGCTTTTTTCAGTCCATAATTTTTTCTGCCACTTAGTGTAATCAAACCGAGAACGCATAACCAAGGCAATGAACTTTTCGGCTTCGACATCACCTAAAGCTTCCGTAAGAGCCTTTAAGCCTTCTATTTTGAGTTGTTCATCTGTTATCATGGAATATACTCCTAAATGTATGACCATACCAACTCCAAGGTCCTATCTCGAATTCTTTCCTGAATATACAATTTGGCTTCTGTTTCAAGACTAATTCTAATCTGAGTCTGATCGTCAAAAGGGCGGTTGAAAGTACAGTTATCAAGATACACTCGCATACAATTCCCCACAGTAAGCCCTGAAGAGGTTACAATTCATTTTTCACGTAAAATTTACATACCCTATTATCGTTCTATTTCGTGCCTATTGCGAGGATATGCGAACTCATGCCGAGTATCGACGGCTCTGCTTCAACTTTCCGAATTAATTCCAAAACCGCGGCGCGTTGGTCAGGGTCTGCCCAATAACTTTCAACCGACTCAAAAAGCCATGCCGGTCCCTGCACAGCCAGCGTCGCTTGATGTTGAAAACCGGCTTCAACCACTTCAGAACCGAACTCTTCAGGACGGTGAAGATACGCGTCTGTAAAGTAATTAAGGTCCTCAGTCGGATTCCGATGGTAACCCGTTTCGAGGTCATTATGAACAATGTCTCTGAAAATCGAGTTGCCCAATCGGTCCTTGCGGCAACAATCAAGTAAAGAGGCGAAACGCGAGATGCCGGCAGCAACCATAACCCCGCCGTTTCGTAAAACACGATACGCTTCTCCCAAGGCAAGCAGCCGTTCACTTTTATCTATCAGATGATAGAGCGGTCCCAATAGCAGGAGAGCATCAGCAGACATCGCGGAAAAACGGAGTGATCGCGCATCGCCAAGTGATATACTGGCAATCGGGTGTTCTGGCTGTTGATTTGAGGCTTCTTTCGCCTGTTCAATATGTAAATCTACTGGATCTACGAGGTGGACCTCATAGCCTGCCTTTGCTAACCAACAGGCATAGGGACCCGAACCACCACCGATGTCCAACACCACTGCTGGCGGTTCGGGCAAATAGCGTGTGATAATCTCTTGGGTCCGCGTAAACTCTATCTGTCCCCTAACATCATTTGTCAGTCTTTTCGATTCTTGTGTTTGTCTATAGTACGAAAGAATCTCATCCGAAAATTGATACAATTTTTTATTCCTTGTTTTGGGTGTAGTAGAATTCTCGGAGTACCAAGGTGTTAATCAAGTGCCGAAGCGATGCCTATTTTCTTTAGTCCACTTTTGCCGCTTTATCCTACGTAGTCTTACTATATCAAGCACCTCAATATTTAGCCACATGAACAGCCCCTTCCCCCGGATGATGCCATGTAAGTTGCACTTCAGAAAATCCTGCTTCTTGAAGGATACGGGCTTGTGTCTCCGGTGACAGTGTAATATCGTAATTCCACTCAGCACTATCACCACCCGGAAGCTTCGCAATCCACCTATCGTACCAATAGAGTATACTTTTCTCTCCTTCAACGGTGTTGGTTTGATCGCCTTCTATGTAAACGCCGGTCGTTCGCAAAGCCTTTCTTACCTCTTTGTAGATAGCGACTTTTTTCTCTCGAAGGAAGTGATGCATAGTCAACGTAGAAATAGCGTAGTCATACGCGTGACACCCAAACGTAAGTTCCAATAAAGAGCCTTGCTGTAATTTCAATTGTTCGGTTTTATTGGCGAATTTCGCGTGGAGCTGCTTAAGCATGTTCGGTGCTCTATCAACTACTGTAACATTGGCATTGGGTGCCCTTTTAAAAACAAATTCAAGTTGAATCCCCGTCCCGCAACCGAGATCCAGAATGTCAATTGGTGCCTCTGTCTGTGGTATCTGAAGGGCAACAGCCTGATAGAACGGATCATCGGGTTCCGCACCAAACTTTTGATCCCAGATATCAGCCGTTGAATTGAAGAATCCAGGAAGCTCTTCAATACCATCGGTTGTCCATTCAGGTACATCATCACCCACCGGTCCAGGGGCGATTTGTAGTTGCGCCGCTCGCCTCAGAAATTCATCGTTTATGACTTGCTTTTGGTGTTCGTCCTTCGGCACATTAGCACCTCATCCAATGTTCTATTCATTTTGAATTTTAGTTTAGGTTCGTAGTAGTGCGATTTATCGCACGTGTGTAGGTTAACAACAGGCAATGAATTGCCCTACTACAAGCCAAAGCATCCCCTAATTTTGAAAGTGGACAAAACACTCGCTATTTTAAAACTGATTATCGGGTCTGTTTCACCCACGCCTTGAATTTTAGTTTCCTTGTTTTCGTCC
>JAAXHI010000286.1 GCA_012270875.1 Candidatus Poribacteria bacterium
GTCAACTATTTGCGTAAGTCCTGACTTCTTTAGATAAGACCCAACAGTGGACATTAGAAGGACTAAGACCTAAACAAATGACAACATCATAATCCTGATCTCTCAACTGTTGAAACTTATATTTTCCAGTTTGCCACAAGGTTGACAATTTAATTTCAACCCGCAGCCCGCTAATGACACGATCAGCCTCGGAGTCTGGCGAGGACCTAACATCAAAATTCTGTGCCGTACACCAACGTTCTATAAGTTGCTCACCAACTTTTCCTCTTGTTCTGGAGGGTAAATCTTTAATCCAAGCGAACGGACTTCCCACCCAATCTAAATTAAAACTGCTGTACCCACCGCGCAGATCTTCTGCAATAGAAACTATTTCTCTCACATCTAAATCAAGCGGAAGATTTTTCATTAACTTCCTCCATTAATGTTTCGTAATTAGCGTTGACTAACTCAATACCATGAGATTTTAACCTATCCATAATAATTTTGATCGCGGGAATATTGTCATCAACCAGGATAGAAGAACGATTGTGTCTTGCTGCTGCCTCTCCAAGCGTACCACTACCAGCAAAAAAATCTAAAAGCGTGTCACCAGGTGCTGAATGCACCTTGATGATGCGATTAAGTATTCCAAGCGGTTTTTGTGTTGGATAACCAGTCTTCTCACTACCATTGGTACTGACGATAGTATGCCACCAGACATCGGTTGGTGTTTTGCCTCGCGCTGCTTTTTCTTTCCCAACTAAGCCTGGTGCCATATATGGAATCCTATCCATCTCTTCAAAATTGAAGGTGTAGTGTTTCGGTGTTTTCGCGTACCATAAGATATTATCATGCTTAGCGGGCCACCGAGACTTGGGTCTGCCACCGTAATCGTAAGCCCAGATAATCTCGTTCATAAACGCTTCCCGCCCGAAAATTTCATCAAGCATCACTTTACAATAATGCACCTCTCGGTAATCAATGTGAAGGAAAAAACTACCGGACGGATGTAGCACCCGATAGGCCTCTTTAAATCGAGGAAATAAGAACTGTAAGTAGGCATCTGAACTCTCAAACTTATCTGTGTAGTGTGTAGTTTTGCCCTTGTGGGTTCGGTAGGTCTTACCTTGAAAACCCACCCGGTCGCCTTGGGCATCCAGTTCTACCTCAATCTCAGTACGTTTCTGAAGTTTTCCAGTGTTAAACGGCGGATCAATGTAAATCAGATTGACGCTCTCATCAGCAATATATTGCCGAAGAATTGGGAGGTTATCACCATAATAGAGATGATGGTTAGAAATTTGATTATCTTCTTTTTTAAACACAAGAGGCAATTGCACAGTTTTCCACCTTCCTTTTGTTTATTTACAGCCAGATTATAGCACACTTAGGAACAATTTATCAAGCACTTACCGCAATTCTGGCATTCAAGAGATTTTTCTTGACTACACACAACTTTTCGTGTAAAATTTTAAAGTGGAATCGTAAAATCTATAGAGAGACGAAAATCTCATGCGCATTCTGAATCTGAACCGTAAACTCAAAAGTGCAAGACGCCTGCCTGAGATTGTCAGTGTCTTTGCAAGACACGGTTTTGGACATATTATCTCTCAACTTCTTGAACGGGGTCGGACGAGGCGTTTTAGGTTCAAAGGCGTGCTTGCCCGGAAGGCAAGGCAGGACGCTCACGCTGAGAAGAGACCGAAGTGGTGGCATTTATGGCGTTCAAAAAAAGGTTCAGACCAACAACAAAATGCGTCAGGGACATTTTTATCCGTTCCAGAGCGGTTAAGGCTCGCTTTTGAAGAGTTGGGTCCAACATTTGTTAAATTGGGACAAGTTCTTAGTACACGGGTAGATATTCTCTCTGAACTCGTTGGACAAGAAGAAGCATTGGCGTGGATTACCGAGTTCCAGAAATTACAGCGACACGCGCAACCTTTCGATTTCTCAGAGGTGCAAACTACTATTGAAACAGAATTTAAACGACCGCTTGAGGAGGTTTTTCCAACATACGAACAACAACCATTTGCAGCAGCTTCAATTGCACAGGTACACTCGGCAACACTGATAACCGGTGAACCGGTTGTCGTTAAAGTTCAACGTCCGCGGGTCGCAACGGTTATTCAGACAGATCTCAATCTCTTGATGGAGTTAGCGGAGCAGCTTGAAAATAGCGATCCTGAGATGCATCTGTTCAAACCGACTGAACTTGTCCGCGAATTCTCGCGCTCCATTCGGAAAGAGATTGACTTTACAATTGAAGCGGCAAATACAGATGCGTTTTACCAGAGGTTCGCAGCGTCCTCCAAAGTGAAGATTCCTAAAGTTTATTGGGAATTCACGAATCGCCGTGTTTTGACGTTGGAACGCATCGATGGTATCCCAATTGATGCGATTGCGCAATTGGACGAGATGGGATTCAACCGAGCAGAACTCGCTGAAGTGCTTGTGGAACTGTTTTATACACAA
Source organism: Candidatus Poribacteria bacterium (assembly GCA_012270875.1). GTDB lineage: Bacteria > Poribacteria > WGA-4E > WGA-4E > WGA-3G > WGA-3G. Next base: position 2,452 of record JAAXHI010000286.1, read on the forward strand.
GTGCTGAGCGATGGGTTCTTTCACGCAGATCCACATCCAGGAAACGTTTTCGTTTTAGAGGACGGACGGATCGGTTTAGTGGACTTCGGTATGGTAGGCAGGATAGGCGACGATATGTTGCGGCACATCTGTAATTGGCTTAGTGCCGTGTTAACCAAAGATGTGGATGCTGTCGTCAGAAGTTACATTCGGATGGGGATTCTGGGTGATGAAACGGACATCACAGCGTTGAAGTTGGAAATGAATGACTTTTTAGAACGTCACTTCAATATGCCGCCGAGTCGGCTTCGCCTCGGTGAAGTGATCCATGAAGTCTTTAATGCTTCACTACGCCATCAGATTCATACGCCGCCAGCATTTTTAATGCTCGGTAAAACGGTAGCAACAGTCGAATCCGTTGTGATGAAACTGAACCCAGATTTTGATATTTTGGAATTCAGCCAACCGTATATTGCACAATTTCTCGCCCAAAATTTTGGGACGAAACGCTGGGAACGGCAGTTTGCGGATTCTATGGAAGATTTCACGGAACTTGCACGTGATATGCCGCTCCAATTGCGTCGTATCTTGCAAAAGTTACAGCGAGGTTCTCTTAAGTTTGAGTTAGAACATCTCAGCCTTGAAGCCGTGATTAAGGCGTTTGACCGGGTTATCAACCGAATTGCCTTTAGCCTCATCATTGCTTCGTTGATTGTCGGTTCGTCGATTATCCTACAGGGTGTCGGACTCTGGGAGTGGAAGTTCTTCCTTGGTATTATGGGTTACTTAACCGCGACGTTTTTCGGATTCGGATTGGTTATCTCTATCTTACGTTCGGGTCGCTTCTGAAGTGCGTACATCGGTAGGAAATAAAAAGGTATCCGTTATGGCAATTTTACTTGGATTAGACGTTGGTGACATACGAATCGGAGTTGCCCTGAGTGATGAACTCGGTGTTGCGGCGCATCCGCTGTGTACGTTAACCCGAAAAAATAGGAAAGTAGATCTAATCGCCATCGCGGATCTCGTTTCTATCCACAAAGTAGAACGTGTTATCATCGGGTTACCCATCTCTCTTGATGGTTCTATCGGCACGCAAGCGGAAAAGGTTCAGAAGTTTGCGCAACGTTTAGAAAACGTGATTGACGTTCCAATTGCGTTTCAGGACGAAAGCTTCACAACTGCCGAGGCTGAAGATATTTTGCAAGAACTGAATAAAAACACACAAGAACAGAAAGAACTCATTGATGAGGTATCGGCGGTGATTATTCTCACTGACTATTTGAACCAGAATCGGGAGTCCACAACTGCAGTATCTACGAATAAATAATACCTGATTTCTATTAAGCGTGAAAATACCACAACTGAAGTTCCTCGAACAATCATGAATTAAAACGATGGGGTCAATAGAAAAAACACGAATAATTAAGATAGTTATATTAACGCTCTGCGGTTTCGGTACGCTTTGCCTGATCATTCTATTGGTTGGGGTGTACTTAACATCACCACCGAGTTCTTCAGAAGAGATCGTCAATTTCGAGGTGCCAACAGGAAGCAGTTCACAAATAATCGCGCGGCAACTCGCTGAACAAAAGTTAATTCGGAGCAAATATGCCTTCCGTGTAGCCGTTCGACACAGAGGGTCTGACAGACACTTGCATGCAGGCACTTATGTGTTGCGCCGAGATATGACGCTGTGGGAGATCGTTGACGAATTTGAAAAGGGTCAAGTTACACTCATCAGTTGGACAGTTCCTGAAGGTTTAACGGCAGCAGCGACCGCCGAACTTTGGGAAACGGAGGGTCTCGGCACAGCGGAAGCATTTCAGGAGGCTGCCCAATTGCCTCGTCTGTTGAAGCAGTATGGACTCGAAGATAAGACCGTGGAGGGTTACCTGTTTCCGAATACATATAAATTCGCGAAAGGGATAACGGCAAAGCAAGCCGTCGAAATGATGCTTGAGGAATTCAAACAACAGTGGACTGAAACGTTCGATAAGGAGGCACGAAGTTTAGGATTTACACGTCACGAAATCGTAACGCTTGCCTCGGTGATCGAAAAAGAGGCGCAATCCAAATCGGAACGTCCTCGGATTGCAGGCGTTTTTCATAATCGGCTTAAACGAAAGTGGCGGCTTCAGGCGGATCCAACTGTGCTTTACGGCTTAGGGAATCCGAAACGACTTTTAACGCGAGCGGATCTGAGTGCGGATTCACCTTATAATACATACAAACATAAAGGTTTACCGCCGGGTCCGATTGCGAATCCGGGCATTGACTCGATCATAGCGGCGCTGCGCCCCGAAGAAACAGACTATCTCTATTTCGTGGCGATAGGCGAGGGCAAGCACCATTTCTCAAAAACGCTTTCAGAACATAATAGGATGATACGAAAAATTCGACGTGCCTCTCGTGAACGTTAGGCATGTTTTACAATAAACCGAAGGGATGGTTGTCAGGGTTAATAACTGTCAGCAATCGGTAGTCAGAACGAGAAATCTGATACTTATCAAAATTTTTAGGATAACCGATAGCCGATGGTTTCCGATAACTACTACAAAATGGCACAGGCAGATTTGCAGCAAACGATTCAAAAGGAAACGACACTTACAGGAAAAGGGTTAATGTTAGGAGAAGCTGTGACATTAACCTTGAAACCAGCACCGATAGATTCTGGTATCGTCTTTCGACGTATGGATATGGTAGATACGCCAGAAGTGAAGGTGTGTCAGGAAAACTGGGCGGATATTTTGCCGCGATGTACGAGTTTACGCAGCGGAGATGCGACGGTTAGTAGCGTTGAACACCTCCTTTCTGCTTTCGGTGGACTCGGCGTTGACAATGCCGTCGTGGAACTGGATGCCCCGGAACCGCCTGGGCTTGATGGGAGTGCAGCACCGTATGTCGAAGCCATCGAAGCGGTAGGACTCACCTCGCAAGATGCGCCCCGTAACTTTATTGAAGTAGTGGAGCCATTCGCACTTTCTTCGGGAGAGAGACAACTCGTTTTGTTGCCTGCTGATGCGTTAGAGGTAACGTTCGTTTACGCGCATCCACAGACAAGTTCACAAGTAGCGACATTCAAAATAACGCCTGAATCATACGCTCGCGACATCGCGCCTGCTCGGAGTTTTTGCTTTGAGGATGAAATCGAAGCATTGCAGGCTCTCGGTATTGGGAAAGGCGCGAGCTATGAGAATGTCCTCGTCATCAATAGTGCGGGTGAACCGAGTACGCCGCTGCGTTTTGCAGATGAATTCGTCCGACATAAGATTCTGGATATGATTGGCGACCTTTATTTGGCTGGCAGTTTACCGAAAGCACATGTGATGGCGATGCGGACGGGTCACCAGTTTCATGCCGAATTTGTGCAAGCACTTGGTGAGGCGGGTCACCTTCAACAGGCACCCGTTCAAGAGCCTATTGAGGTAATGGATATTTATGACGTGTTGCCCCATCGGCATCCGATGTGTATGGTTGATAGAGTCATCGAATATGAGAGTAAAAAGCGAGCGGTTGGCATTAAGAACGTGACATACAACGAACCGATTTTTGAGGGACATTTCCCGACGCAGCCTGTGATGCCGGGTGTATTACAGATTGAAGCACTGGCGCAGCTCGCTGCATGGCTCGTGCTTCGGGATATTGGTAAGGAAGGTGAACTCGGCTACTTCCGTTCCATAAGCAAGGCAACATTCCGACGTGCCGTAATCCCTGGCGATCAACTCCGATTGGAAATAGAGGTTGCCCAACTGCGAAGCCGACTTGCCCGCATCGAGGGCCGTGTTTATGTAGGAGACGAACTCGCGACAGAGGCTGAACTGTCAATCGTATTGGCATCTGTCTGAATTGGCTATCAGCAGTCAGCAATCGGCTATCAGTCAAGAGATCTCCTGCAACAATCTATCCTCACTCGGCGCACTCCACGGGCAGCTTAGTTGTTACAAACTGCGTCTTAACCGACTGTCGATAGCCATTAGAGAGGAACATTCATGTTAGAAACTAACATTCACCCTACGGCTATTATTTCTCCAAAAGCGACATTGGAAGAAGGGGTTAAGGTCGGTCCCTATAGTCTTATCGGTGAAGACGTGCATATCGGGCGTGGCACTGTGGTTGGTGCGCATGTTCAGATTGAGAAATGGACAACTATTGGTGAAGAATGCAAAATTTTCTTCGGTGCTACCATCGGCAACGAATCTAAAGACTTGAAATACGACGGCTGGCGGAGTTACGTGAAGATCGGTAGTCGCAATATTTTACGCGAGTACGTCTCCATCTCCCGGTCAACATTTGAAGAGGGTTCGACGATTGTCGGTGACAACAATTTACTGATGAATTGGGTTAACCTTGCGCACGACACTATCGTCGGCAATAGAACGATCATGGCAAACTTTGTCTCATTAGCGGGACATGTTGTGATCGAAGATGATGTTCGATTGGGTGCGCATGCTGCATTACACCAATATGTGCGGGTCGGCAAGATGGCAATGGCAGGCGGATTCTCAAAGATTGTACAAGATATTCCACCGTTCGCATTGTCTGCTGGACAACCGGCGCGTGTTCGAGATCTCAACCGTATAGGCATCCGAACATCTCGGATCAATCCTTTGTCGCAGCTTACGCCTGAAACGCTTTCGGAGTTAAAGAAGGCATTCCGTATTTTGTTCCGATCCGGTCTCCCCCTGAAACATGCTGTCACTAAAGTTAAGGCGGAACTCGAAATGATTCCAGAAGTTGAATACCTACTTGATTTTATTCAGACCTCGAAACGTGGCATCGGATTCAGCCAACCCAACCGCACTCTGAATGGTTAAGTATTGGGTTTCTGCTTCGATCCTTCCGTTGTCAAGATTGGATTTCTGATAAAACATCAGAAACGTAAGCCCGTAATAAAGCAGATCGCTTATGGGCGAGTACGCCGCAAAATGGAGGGCGACCTTACACAGAAGCGTGTCAAACCCTCAAGCAACATGACTTAACCGCAAGGCAATATAAAAAACATGGAAAAATTAGGGATTATTGCGGGTGCGGGGGAACTCCCAGTGTTATTGGCGCGTGCCGTTGCCGCTCACGATCAAAAACCTGTTGTTGTTCAAATCACAAAGTCTGATGCGCAACGCTTTGCTGGCATCGCATCCGAAGTCCATACCTATGGCGTTGGACAGATTCAGAAGATTGCGCGAACACTTCTCAACTCAGGTGTCCAAGAGGTGGTAATCATTGGTAAAGTCGAAAAAAATATTCTGCTTCGTCCCTTCCAAGTTGATACGACCACCATTAAAATTTTAGTACAGAACCGACGTGAAAAACCCGCCGCAATTGTCAACGCAGCACTCAATTACCTTGAATCTACCGGACTCACCATCCTCCCTCAAGACCGATACCTCCATGATCTTCTCCCACAACCGGGTGTTTTAACAACGCGACAACCGACCGCGAGTCAACAGGCAGACATCAAACTCGGCATCGCTACTGCACGTCAGATTGCAAATATGGATATCGGTCAAACCGTTGTTGTCAAAAATCAGATTGTTCTTGCGATTGAGGCGATTGAAGGGACAGACGCAACCATTAAGAGAGGCGGGAACTTAGGTAGGAAAGGCGTGGTGGTTGCGAAAGCATCTGCGGAAAATCACGATTTCCGCATCGATGTGCCGACAGTAGGCATGCAGACGTTAGCGATGTTGCATCAAGTTAGAGCAGATGTGCTGGCAGTAGAAGCGCGGCGGACCTTTGTTATGGATGCCGAAGCTCTGATTCAGCAAGCAGACCAGTGGAAAATCGCAATTGTTGCCGTCGAGTAATTAAAAAAAGAGGCGGAGGTGATACAACAGTCGCCTCCGCCTTTCTAAAGATGTGCTTCAAATTATGCAGCGTCTATTGCAGTTGCTACCTGCTCCGTTGTTGGAAACTGTCCGGTTTCTAACTTCGAGTAGAGCAGCGTGCCGTTTAATGAGACTTCAAAAGCCCCACCACTGCCTGGAATCAGATCAACTTTCGCAACTTCTGCACCATACTTCTCTTTTAAGGCATCAGCCAAACTGGCTGCCCGTGGTTCATAGTTTCAAGAGGTGCAGTATTCAATTCTCACTTCCATGGGTAACATTCCTCCTGATTTAGATTTCAAATAAATCCAACCGTTTGTTTTAAAATTTTACCATTAATTTTGGGAAATTGCAAGTTTTTTCGCGCGCTCTAAATATTCCGCCCAAAAGATTGGCATGAATCTTGCTGTTATACAGTTAGTGTAGACACACATTGTGTTCGCGGAAACGGAGTTAGCGCATACGCCACCGCTGTGTTAGGCACAGTTTACCGATGTGAGATTAACAAACAGGTGTTTAAATTATGAACAAGGCTATCCAATTTCTGAACAGACCTATCCTTTTATCTATCTGCCTTCACCTGATAGGCGTAGGGATTGCATCATTTTCTATTGTCGGGTCACCAGACAAATACGGCGATGCGATTGTGGCGGAATTTGTCTCGCTCCCGAAGACCCAAAAAACTGTGCGCACCCCGCGCCGGCTCAAAACACCAGAGTTGACCCAACCAGATATACTTCGCTCAAAACCGCTGCGTATCCAGACACTTACGGAAGTTGCTCACGTTCGGCAAAACGAACTGCAACCTGTTATTGATACACTCTCTGTTGCTATCGTTCATCAGACGAATCCGTCAGAAAGTGGAATAGAAGGTGGAAGAGCACTTCAGCACCGTTTACCGCCCCGTCCGACAATTAACCGTCTACAACCAACGCGCTTTAAGCCTAAACGGATGTCACGTCCAGAATGGACATCCATATCACCTGTTATCGCAAGTGCGCAAGCTGCGGAACTTCCATCGGTCCCTATACATTCAAATGAACCGATACAAAACGCTCAGTTTTCTCGTAAAGTCGATCCGATATATCCCGAATCTGCCCGCCTTTCTCATAAACAGGGTCTCGTTGTTCTTGAAGCGACAATAGGTGTAGATGGCACGGCAAGCAATATCAAAGTTGTCAAAGTCGTTGAAGTCAGTGGCTTAGGATGCGAAGAAGCGGCGATTACGGCACTCAAAGCGTCGCAATTCACACCAGCAAAACAGGGCAAAATCGCTATCAGCCAACGCCTCCGTATTCCTTATCGTTTTCAATTCAAAAGTTAGGTCCCCACAGCATTCCCTATCTAATATTGCAAATTCTGATTTTGCCTCTCTTTAGCGTCAAGATCAGAGCCATTCAGTTTTTTCAGGCATTTTCGCGGAGGGATCGCGAGCACAGCTCGCTCCTACTGGAAAGAGAGATGTACGAAAAATCGGAGTTATGTGACAATTGAATGACTCTGGTGTGAAGATAAAAAAGACTTGCACTATCGCCGTGTTCCGCGTATAATCTTCCGTACTGAACGTATCAGATCGCCGGGACTTGGAGATTATTTGTGGCGATTCGGAGATCGTTCTCAAGCGGAATAAGGAGGTAAAATATATGGATGTTCGACTCGATAATAAGGTGGCTGTGATTACTGGTGGGTCTACAGGGATTGGTGCAGCAACAGCGATTGAATATGCTAAAGCAGGTGCGAAGGTTGTTCTCGGTGATATTAATGAAGAAGATGCTGAAAAAACGCTCAGCACGATCATCGAAAACGGTGGGACTGCGGAGTTCCGACGCACGGATGTCACTATCGAAACTGAGGTAGCGGATTTGATGGAAACTGCTGATACGGCATTCGGTGGGATTGACACATTGGTAACTTCGGCAGGTGTCCTGCGCGGACCGAGCGTTCGCATTGATGACTTTGAAGCGGCGACTTTTGATTCGGTTATTGATGTGAACCTCAAAGGTACTTTTTTCGCCCTTAAACACGCTGTGCCGATAATGGGACGAGAGAACGGTGGTGTTATCCTGTGTATTGCGTCAGGAGCAGGTGTCCGCGGCGGGAGTTCCTCGGTTGCGTATGCCTCCAGCAAGGGTGGGGTCAATGGACTTGTAATGACGGTAGAAAATCAAGTTGGGTCGATGGGCATTCGCATGCACACTATCTGTCCGGGTGGGCTGGCAACGCCTTTAAAACTGGGACAGATTGCTGAATCGGCGAAACGGGATGGACAAGATCCAGATGCGGCTGTTGAAAACGCTCGTAATTCACTTGGCGATCCTGCTGGTGTCGGACGAGTACTCACTTTCCTTGCCTCCGATGCGGGTTCGTACACGCGCGGACAGATTTTCACAAGATGAATTTGAACGCTATCGTTAGAGATTGGGAGGTTTTAAGAGCTTTTATATAGTGGCACTAAGCGGAAAAGATATAGTCAAAGTTCAGCCACAAACTTTTTGAATAACGATAGAAGAAAATAGGGAAAACTGCAGAAAAGAATGCCCAAATCCCTATATTGACAAAGAAAGGGATAGCGGTAAGAGTTTCGAGGAGGAAATAACTCGGAAAGGCTATGAGGACTGTCGCGCCATAGTTGAGATACATCGCGCCGATAAAGTAACCCGATTCGCGCTCAAACTTCAATGCGCATTCTGTACAGTGTGTAAACATCTTAAAATACGATTGAAACAGTGCCCCATTTCCACACTGCGGGCATTTTAGTCGCAAACCGCATCGCAGGGTCTTGCTGAGGACTCCAAAAGTTAACTTCATGCGTTAATAGGTGTTGTTATCCCAAAAAACTTTGAAGGTGCGGAGGAGTATTTTGAAATCGTTCCAGAATGATAGGTTTTCAATGTACTCCAGGTCAACAGGAATGCCATCTCGGATTGTGCCTTGCCTACGCGGGCTAAGCTGCCAGAGTCCGGTCATCCCTGGACGGACGAGATGACGTTGGTTTTCCCCCGGTTCATAATGTTTAGCGAGGAAAGGCATTTCGGGTCGTGGACCTACAAGGCTCATTTCCCCTTTTAGTACATTGAAAAGCTGCGGTAACTCATCTAAACTCGTTTTACGGAGCCATTTGCCGACCAGCGTAATGCGTTCATCGTCCGTCGAATCAGGTTTCTCTGAATAGGAGGGTGTATCAACATGGAGGCTCCGAAACTTGTGCATGATAAACAGTTCGTTGTTTAATCCAACCCGCTTGTGCGAGAAAAAAACGGAACCGGACGAGGTGAGCTTGATAAGAATGGCGATCAGTCCCATCAGCGGGGCAAAAATAATGATCAGGAAAAATGCAGCGATTGCATCAAACAAATGTTTGCCACGCTTTGCGTAGAAAGAGGAGAGTCGTTCCACTAGAGTCCCTGTTTTTGATATTTCTGGCGAAGTTTGTAAACTAAAACTTGCTGTTAAACTTTCATCGCGATGCGTGTTAACTTTACTCGCATCTTTTCCTATCTGGTCTATGTTTCTTGATAGGAATGGCATCGTTAATTCCTCTGCTTGCAATCCGATATTAGGTATAAGTTTAAAAAGATATGCGCTGTCTCGGCGAAATTCCCGCAATATTTATAACTGATAAACGTCATTAATCGTGTTGGAGTTTCTCAAAAACATCAAGATATTGCTGCGCGATATTCTCCCAATTGAATCGGTTTTGGATTTGTTCGGTGGCACGGTGTCGGAAATCTTCGACCTGCTCCGGGTGTTGTTCCAACATCTGAATTTTCTCTGTGAGCGATGCGACGTTTTTGTCGAAAAGCACGCCGTAATGCCCGCCTTCAAGGACTTCATCATTGAAGGGTGTATTCAACGCAAGAATGCAGTTGGAGAACCCTAACGCCTTCAGGATAGAAGGGTTAATCCCGCCAAACTGATGTCCATGGATGTAGGCGAAGCAGTGATGGTGAAGCTCTTTAATATGTTCAGAATCGTCAATATGCCCAAGAAATTTGACGTTTTCGTTGGCAGTGTTTTTCAACTTCGCCAAAAATTCGTTTTCGCGTTTGTTTCCCTTATAATCAGCCCCACCCGCGATAGCGAGTTGTTTCTGGCTGTTTGAGGCGACGAACGCCTCTAAAATGAGGTCAGCATTGTTATCTGGGACAAGCCGACTGGCGATGAGGTAATAATTTCGGGGTTCAAGTCCATAGGTTTCAAGGACTTCTGGGTGTTCTGAGGGTTCAATGTTCGCGCCATAAGCGATATAGGTTGTTTCTGCCCCCAATTCCTCAAGATAAAGCCGCTTCATTTCAGATGCATCCGTAATAACGATTGGAAACGCTGCTGTCGCCATTTTAGCCGCCCATTTGAAGTAAATTGCGCCGAGTCCTTTCCATTTTGGACGTAACCATTCCATTCCATCAACATTAATCACAGCGGTTTTACCAGCGATTCGGAAGAACCATCCAAAAGGCCCGTTACCCGCATTCCACGTTAGGATAACATCAGATGCGGTAACTGAGGCGTGTA
>JAAXHI010000196.1:0-3043 GCA_012270875.1 Candidatus Poribacteria bacterium
TGAAGAAGGCAATTGCTCGTGGTGCGAAACTTATCGTCGCGGATCCGAGGCGCATCGGTTTGGCGGAGATGTCGCATCTCTATCTACCGCTCCGCGTCGGTTCGGATACTGCGTTGCTTCTCGGTATGGCGCACGTGATTGCCCGCGAAGGTCTGATTGATGAAGAATTTATCGAAAACCGCACGACCGGGTTTGATGACTTCTTTGAACATATTAGTCAGTGGACACCAGAGTGGGCAGAGACGATTACGGGTGTTCCAGCAAAGGATATTGAGACAGCGGCGATATGGTATGGCAGTACGAACAAAGGCGCTATCTACTATACGCTTGGCATCACCGAGCATATCTGTGGTGTCGAGAATGTGCAGAGTCTGTGCAACCTTGCCTTGATGACGGGTAACGTCGGACGCGAGGGAACGGGTATCAACCCGATGCGTGGGCAAAATAACATCCAAGGCGCAGGCGACAGCGGCGCATTGCCGAATAACTATCCGGGTTTCCAAGCGGTCACGGATCCAGAACATCAGGCGAAGTTCAAAGCGGAATACGGCAGAGTGGTTGATTTGGAAAAGGGTATCACGAAAGTGACTGCCTTAGAACTCTGTGGCGACAGTATCCATGCGATGCTCATTGATGGCGAAAACACGTTGCTCTCCGACCCGGATCGAGAGCATTGTGAGCATGCCCTCCGTTCGCTGGCGCATCTCGTTGTCATCGACATCTTTCTTACTGAGACGGCTGAACTCGCTGATGTTGTGCTGCCTGCAACGGCGTGGGGTGAAACAGATGGCGTATGTACAAATACGGAACGGCGTGTCCAACGGATGCGCGCCGCAGTGCCGCCAGCGGGTGAGGCGAAACCGGATTGGTGGATTATCTGCCAAATTGCGCAACGCCTCGGATTTAATGGTTTTGATTTTGATGAGCCGAAGCCGATTTTCAACGAATTCTGTCGGATTTCACCGATTTACGCGGGTTTAGATTGGGAACGCATTGAGAAGAGCGAGTATCAGTGGCCCGTGCCGCATAAAGAACATCCCGGTACACCCCGACTGCACGAAGAGTCGTTTGTTAACGGACGCGGTATCTTTTCAAATGTGCATTACCGTGACCCTGCTGAGACAATCAGCGAAGATTTCCCTGTATGGCTGACAACAGGTAGACGCTTGCAATCTTATCATACCCGCACGCAGACGGGTAGGGCACAAGGCATTGATTACCTCTTACCTGAAGAATCTTTGGAGGTCAATCCTGCTGACATTGAGAGATGGGAATTAGCGGACGGGGAATGGTGTAAAATGAGTAGTGCGCGTGGTAGTATTAATATCAAAGTAAAAGCGACGAATCGTTCACCGCGCGGCACTGTCTTCGCCAGTTTCAGTTTCGCAGATGTCCCGGTTAACTTATTGACGGGTTCGGGTTATGATCCCATCACACACACGGCTGAATTAAAGGTCTGCCCAGTCAGGTTAGAACCGCTTTAACGGAGACAATATATGTGTGATGATGTGAAGTTTGAGAAAAGCAGTGGGAACGTGTTTAAGGATATAGGTTTTTCTGATGAAGAAGCCGAAGCCTTGTCGTTTCGGACGAAGTTGACTTTTGAGGTATTCACACTTCTCAAGAAGTCTCGGCTGAGACGCGTGAAGGCGGCGAAACTTCTGGCGGTTGACCCGACAGACATATCGAAACTCAAGAACGGCGACGATGACCATTTCAGCTTGGCATGCCTTTCTGATTTTCGGGATCGGTTGAAACGTTATATAGAAGGTCGGGTTACGCTATCAGAAAACGATGACAAACAAAATGCAACAGATGTACTTGGAGTTGGAAAATGAATTGGAAATCACGCTGGTCTGAGCAGCACGCGGATGTTGATGCTTTAAAACAACAATTAGAAACCGAAGGCTTCAGTGCCTATCAGTGGTCGGGTCGTCCGGGGGGTGCATACCTCGATTATATTCACACGCAAGATGAAGTTGTTTGTGTGTTATCTGGCACGGCAGATGTGAAGGTCGCTGATGCGTCCGGGACAATCGAAAGTGGTGACCGGATTGATGTCCCTGCGAATACCTACCACTCGATTACAGTTACAAGCAAGGAGCCGTTAGTTGTCTTGACGGGAATGCGAAGGACTTAGACCTGAATGCGCTTGATCCCGAACAATCTGGCCAGTGGCAGCGTGCTATTAAGTATATGCTTCTATTGATACTGCACCGTCGGCCTGCTGAAGAACATCAAGAGTTGGTAAAGTTAGTGGGTCAACATACACAGGAGTTGGAGGTAGAAACGATGGCAAAATCAATGGCAGATGTTCTCAGAGAACAAGGCATTGAACAAGGCGAAACCCGGGCGAAGCAGGCAGCAGTGCTCAAGCTGCTGGAGTTCAGATTTAATGATATCCCAGAATCAGTTGCTAATCAGGTTGCGTCAATACAGAGCGTCTCGCGCCTCGACTCGCTCTTTGAAGCGGTCTGGGAAGCAAATACCCTTGATGAGATTGATTGGTAGAACTGCAACAACTGAGTTGGCTGCTGATTGACCTTCCTTGAACAATTTTTAGACGGAAGGGGTTTGTAATCTTGTTAATCTTTAATCTTGCAAATCTTGGTTTAGACAATCAAATAGAAAGGAAAATTAATGAACATTACTGTCAAAACAGGTGGGTTCAACCAAGAACAGACCGATGTTATTGCTATCGGTATTCTGGAAAACCCAGATTTCTATAGTGCACCGCTTCAAACGATAGACCAAGTACTCGGNNGCAATAACCGCACCTCGCGTGCTTTTGATAGGCTTGGGTGAGTATCATGACCTTACCGTTGAGAAGGTCCGCCAGACGGCGGGGCATGCCGTGCGTGCGATTCGGGATATGGGCTTAAGAAATGCTGCTGTTCCGATTCCTAATGAAGCGACACCTGAGATGATACAAGGTGCTACGGAAGCGTGTCTTCTCGCGCTCTATCAGTTCGATGAACACAAAACAGACAGTGGCGATGAAGATGAAAAGAAAAAATTTGAATCCATCACGTTCTTAGCTGAA
>JAAXHI010000196.1:3065-17922 GCA_012270875.1 Candidatus Poribacteria bacterium
AGCAATCAACCTGCAAACTATCTCACACCGACGCAACTCGCTGAAAAGGCAGAAGCGGTAGCAGAAGCATCAGATCTCGGTTGCGAAATTTTTGATAAAGCCACTTTAGAGGAAAAAGGGTTCCGCACACACCTCGCTGTCGCGCAGGGGAGTGCTGAAGAGCCGCGGTTTATTATTCTCGAATATATGCCTGACGGTGAAGGACAAGATACCGTCGTGCTTGTCGGAAAAGGGATTACCTTCGATACTGGCGGGATCTCAATCAAGGGTGGAAGCGGTATGCATGAGATGAAACACGATATGTCGGGTGCTGCTGCTGTGGTCGGCGCGATGCAAGTGATCGGTCAACTCAAACCGAATGTGCGTGTCATCGGTTTGGTTGCTGCGACCGAGAATATGCCGAGCGGTACTGCGGTTAAACCGGGTGATGTTGTTACCTCTTATGGCGGCAAAACGATTGAGATTCTTAACACTGATGCTGAAGGACGACTGGTATTGGCAGATGCGCTCGGATGGACGGCACAGTATAACCCGAAAGGCGTTATCGACTTAGCCACGCTCACGGGTGCTGTGATCGGTACTTTAGGACATATCGCAGCGGGGGCACTGGGGACGGATCCTGAACTCATGGCGAAAGTGAAATCGGCAGCCGAAAAAACGCATGAGCGGGTCTGGGAATTGCCGCTCTGGGACGATTACGATGAAGCGGTTAAAAGCAAGGTTGCGGATGTCCAGAATATCGGTGACGGCACTGCTGGCACGATTGCAGGTGGCGCGTTCTTGAAGAAGTTTGCGGAAGGCTACCCGTGGGTGCATCTTGACATCGCTGGTACTGCTTGGGGGATGAAGGGGTCTACTTATATCCCTGAGGGTGCGTCAGGTTACGGTGTGCGGTTGTTGGTGCAACTGGTTGAGGATTGGTAGTTTTTTTAAAGCACACCATAGGTGTCAATTTAGGGGTTTTCATAGCATTTTGTAACAGTGTTTACACATGCCGCCCCTACGGGGCTTAGTTTTTTTGTCTACATGCTGCTATAAACATTCCGTCCCTACGGGACTAAAGAGGTGTTTTAGCATATACACGGTTTCTGCCTAAGATCCGGTTCGGTTAGGAAACCGAACCTACCGGTCTGGGGTCCGACGGGTTATTTTTCTAAAATTGACACTTATGGTAGTTTTCTTAAAACACATAAATAAAAAGCCCTGTTGGAACATCCGACAGGGCTTGATATGTTACTATTGAAAAAGATTTAGCCGTTTAGTTCACAAGTTCTGGTTGATGCAGTATCTGCTTTTCATCCCAAACAATAAACTCTGCTTGGATGTCCCATACACCGTGTTGATCAATTTTAATTTCGTAAATCCTACATTTGAACCTATATTTCTCATTCGGAAAAATTTCCACTTCTTCACCGTTTTCATCCATACTATGAAGATCAGCACCACGCGTGGTAATGGAAAACTGTCTTAGTTTCTTGTTTGTGTATAACTCCACATTACTTTCATAATGTGTGCGCTTTACAACTGCCTCAAAGGTTAGGACCTTATCTATGTATATTTCAGGATCGTTTAATACCTCTGTAAAAGACAGGGTAATATTTGGATCGCTTGTATCCGGTTTAGAAACACCTATCGTCCCACATCCTATTGAAATGAGAGACACGATGACTAAGATGTATAGAAATAATATTCTTAACATTGAATTTTCCCTCATAACGTGACACTGGCGAGGTTATAAACCGCGCCAGCAAAGGTATTTACGTAAGTCCCAACTTTCTTAACCTTCAGACCGAATCTGAATTAACTTGTTAACAGCGTGGATGTATGCCCGTGCACTCGCCTCAATGATGTCTGTGCTGGCACCGTGTCCGGTGATGATGTGCCCGTTGTCTTGCACCTTCAACGAGACTTCACCGATGGCATCTTCACCCTCGGTTACGGAACGGATTTGGTAGTCAATGAGGTTCAGTTGAATGTCAACAACTTGACCAATCGCCTTAAACGCGGCATCAACGGGTCCATCGCCAGTTGACGCTTTTTCAACGACTCCATTCTCCGTCTTGATACCGACTGTTGTCGTCGGTGAGATTCTTGTTCCACTGACGATTTGAATGTAATCCAGTTCAAAGACAGCAGGGATGGCGCGAATCTCATCGCTCATAATCGCTTCAAGGTCGGCATCCTGCACTGCTTTTTTCTTGTCGGCGACCTTCAAGAATCTTTCATAGACCTTGTCCAGCTGCTCAGCGTCCACTTCGTAGCCGAGTTCGCTGAGTCGGTGTCTGAGTGCGTTGCGTCCCGAACGCGGGCTGAGGATGAGTTGACTCTCTTTCCAACCAATCTCCTGTGGATCAATGATTTCAAACGTTACCCGCGATTTGATGATGCCGTCCTGATGGATACCGGAACTGTGTGCGAAGGCATTTGCGCCGACAATCGCTTTGTTGGGTTGAACAGCGATCCCCATCGTTCGGCTCACACGCCGACTAATCGGGACGATTTCCTTTGCGTTAATTTCGGTGTAATATTCTTTGAAATAGTCACGCCGCGTTCGGATCGCCATGACGACCTCTTCGAGTGAGGTGTTTCCTGCGCGTTCACCGAGTCCGTTGATTGTGCATTCTACCTGACGTGCGCCTTGCTCAATGGCGATAAGGCTGTTCGCCACGGCTAATCCGAGGTCGTTATGGCAATGGACACTAATAATAGCATCGTCAACGTTTGGTACATTCTCCATGATGCCTTTAATCAGATTACCGAACTCGGTTGGCACTGTCCATCCGACGGTTTCCGGGATATTGACGACGGTCGCGCCTGCAGCGATCGTCGCTTCAACGACTTCATAAAGGAACGCTAACTCCGTCCGTCCCGCGTCCATCGGTGAAAATTCCACGTTTGCATCTGGATGTCCTTCGCAGAGGCTCTTCGCATAGGCGACAGCATCGGTTGCCATCCGGAGTGTATCTTCGGGGGTTGTCCGTGTGATGCGTCCCATGTGAATCGGTGATGTGCCGACAAATGTGTGGATACGGGCGCGCGGTGCGTCCTCAATCGCTTTCCATGCAGCGGTAATGTCTTTTTCTACAACGCGAGAGAGTGCGCAAATTTCGGGTCCTTCAACTTCGTTGGCTATCCGTTTGACAGCGTCGAAATCTCCCGGTGACGAAATTGGGAATCCGGCTTCAATGACATCAACATTTAATCTGGCGAGGTGCTTGGCAATTTCGAGTTTTTCCTCGATACCCAGAGCAGCACCGGGCGTCTGCTCGGCATCGCGGAGCGTTGTATCAAAAATATAGACTTTCTGCGGATTGGTTTCAAAATCGTCCAAGGCTTTTTCCTCCAATATTAGTTATCAGTCGTCAGTACGGTTTTTCTGCGAAAAACCTTTCAGTTATCAGTTACCCTCTTGTAGTGGTTGCTTTTGTTGTACCTGCCACAGCGTGACTCTTAACTGAAAACTGAGTACTGATAACTGACAACTATTTATTCCTTACATTTCACGACCGACAGCGATAGCAATCGGCTTCAGTTCCTGCATGAGTGCCTCAAATTGATCTGGGAACAGCGACTGTGCGCCGTCTCCTGTCATCGAATGATCCGGATCGTGATGTACCTCAAGTAGGAGTCCATCTGCGCCTGCCGCTACAGATGCTTTCGTCATATCACACACCAAACTCCGAATACCCGTGCCGTGGCTTGGATCAACGACGATTGGCAGGTGGCTCAATTCGTGGATAACAGGAACCGCATTCAGATCAAGCGTGTTCCGTGTATGGGTTTCAAATGTCCGAATGCCGCGCTCACAGAGAATAACATCCGGGTTTCCTTCTGCGAGGATATATTCAGCAGCGAGCAGCCACTCTTCGATTGTTGAGGACATCCCACGCTTGAGGATCACCGGTTTCTGCGCCTGTCCGACTTCACGTAACAGGTAAAAGTTTGTCATGTTCCGGGTCCCGAGTTGGAACATGTCTGTGTATTCGCCGACGAGTTCGACTTCGTGTGGTGTCATGACTTCGGTGACAATACCGAGTCCGGTTTCGTCTTTGGCTTCTTTTAGCATCTTGAGTGCGCTTTCACCGTAGCCTTGGAAACTATAAGGTCCCGTTCTCGGTTTAAAGGCACCGCCTCTGATGAAACTCGCGCCTGATTTTTCAACGAGCCGAGCGATGGTCACGATCTGTTCTGTGCTCTCTACGGCGCAGGGGCCGGCGATAACAGGTACCTGCTTGCTGCCAATTTTTGTGCCGTTGACTGCGATCACTGTCGGTTCATCCCGAAATTCGCGGCTCGCTAACTTGAACGGTGCTGTAATCGGCATCGTCCGTTCAACACCGGACATGGACTCTATCGGAATATCACCAAGCAATGTTTTATCTCCTATTACACCGATGACCGTGTGCCGTTCGCCGGTTGAGATTTGCGCTTTCAACCCGACACTTTCGATCCGTTTGACAACAGCATCAATATCTGATTGTGTCGCATCGGTCTTAGTAACGATTACCATTCTTTTCAACTACCTCCAACAAATTACGCTATCTGTTCCAAATCAAATACGGTTAAAAAAAATTACCCAACATCGAATTTATCTTCAACGCTGGGTGGTGATACTGGCATCGGTTAGTCATACAATTGAGGCATTACCTACGAACCTTCACCACCTATCGTTGCCGTACAAATATAAGTACAGGTACAGATAAAACACAAATACGCCTTTTAACAGCAAACTGCTGCTTGTCTGCGTAAAAAGTGTCCAAGCACCGAGAACGTTATTCTGAACGATCCCTACACTGGTTATCTGTGTTGCGATAGTATTGCGTTGAAGCGTTCGCATTATCAAGGTCCTCGAATCGGGGCAACAAAGAATATGCCCGCTACGTCTCAAAAACAACCTCTGCTATTAATAAGACGTTATTCACAAAAAAACGTTTAGTCGCTGTGATAGGGAAACCCCGTTATGTGCCATAACTTCCTAAACGAAACGGTAACTTCCTCTGTCACTGACTTTATGATTATATAATACCACATTTTTTTCTGCAAGTCAAATTTCTTTTTTTACCAGAACCATTCAGTTTTCGGTTTTTCAAGCATTTTGCCCGAAAGATCGCGAGCGACAAGAAACACCCAAGCAAAAACACTCGCTCCTACAAATAGGTATCCAAAATAGTTTTGACAGGCAAGCCGATGTATGCTAACATACAAAACTGAACTTCCAGAATATAATATAGACGGAGAAAGTATGCAAAAAGAAGAACACTTCACACCTATCACTGTTGGGATTATGGGCGGTTCTGCCTCTGGGAAAACGACATTTGCCAAGGCTCTGGCAGAAGCACTTTCGGAATTCTCGCCTATTGTGCTGAACCAAGACTCCTATTTCCGCGACTGGTCGGAATACTCGGAAGCAGAGCGCGAGCGCGTGATTACTGCGAATCATCCCGACGCTGTGCTATGGGATGCCCTTATCGCGGACATCAAGAAACTGCGTGCCAGAGATGCTATTGATTTTCCCACTACTGGCACCCGTGCCGCACAGCGCGGGGATGAAAAGACGAGCGTGCAACCGAGCGATGTTGTCATTGTAGAAGGACATCTTATCTTCTGGAGTGAAGATCTGCGTGATTTGATGGACATCAAACTGTTCCTTGATGTAGATGCACACGAGCGGGTCTTGCGACGGATGCTCCGTGATGTCGCACAACGCGATGGCGATCTGGAGTGGGCAATCAACTGGTATCGACGCGATGTCTTACCCAATTTTCCCGTCTACACCGAACCCTGCAAACAGTACGCAGACCTCGTTATCCCGTTCCAAAACGAGAATCCAGTTGCCTTGCACACGCTTGTTGCCGGAATTCGGAAACGAATTCAGGAAAGCAGAACGGCTTCTTAATAAACGCGCGGAAAACCGTCTTTAACCTTCCTCAAGCCATTTTGACATCACACAATGCCACAGTGGCAAGGGTAAAGTCAATTTGGCAAGTCTATACTACCGACCAATTCTCCTATGAATCCTGCTACATAGATAGGGTCTTCATGTGGTAGGCACAAGACCTACCCATACAACGACTCGGAAACCCCACTCGCTGTGGTCAGCCTGCAGGTGAAAAACTGTTTTGGCACGCAATTTGCTTATATACAAAATAGTGAGGCACACATCTCAGAACTGCCTCTGAAAAGATTACCACAGAATTTGCATTAACATTTATACAAACAAAATTCAGAAGGAGAAAAAATGACTCACTTAAGACCTATGCGGAACCTATTCAACTTCCATAATCAGGTGGAGAAGGTTTTTGGCGACATCTTCGCTGCTCACGACGGTGAAACGGATATGGAAGGGACCTCTTGGATGCCCACGGTTGACATTTCTGAAATGGAAAACGGTTTTGAGATTCGCGCTGAACTCCCCGGCGTATCGGAAAAGGATGTCAACGTCTCTGTAACTGACAATCGTCTCACTATCAAAGGCGAGAAACATCAAGAAGCGGAGACAGATGGTAAAAACTACCACCGTGTCGAAAGACGGTATGGCACCTTCCAGCGGAGTTTCACGCTACCGAGACACGTCGAGACCGACAGTATCAAGGCACAATTCACGGATGGTGTTCTGGTGCTTGAAATTCCGAAAGCAGAAGTTGCTAAACCGACCGAAATCTCAATCACGACAAACTCGTAATCCAACGATTTGGATATGCCCCGTCCGCTGGCTAACAGACACGCGGGGCATACCACCCAATAGCACAATAACGGACGATGTATAAAAATCTAACACAGAAGGAGCACAAAAATGACTTATTTGACTTTACGCAAACCGACAAGAAACCCGTTCCGGTTTTACAGCCCGTTCTTTACGCCACTGCGTGTAAGAACCGACGCAGGCACGTATGACTGGGCACCCTCGGTTGATATTTCGGAAACAGATGCTAACTTTGAAGTCCGCGCCGAATTGCCGGGTGTCGCAAAAGACGATCTCCACGTTTCTGTCAAAGATAACCTCTTGACGCTCAGTGGAGAAAAACGGCAAGAGAACGTGGATGACACGCAAAACTATCGCCGGGTTGAAAGGCGGTATGGCAGTTTCCAACGCAGATTCACGCTCCCATCGGAAGTGGCAACAGACGATATCAAAGCCGAGTACAGTGACGGTGTGTTGACGCTCTCTATTCCGAAACCGGAAGCTGCGAAGCCGACCGAAGTCCCGATTTCAACTGCATCTTAAGACACAACTCTTAACTAAACGAAAAAGGCTGGTGCGTGAACGTGCCAGCCTTTTCTTTATTTATTTGTTAGGACTTACGCAAAAAACAGTAATTTCGGTATATTTAACCCCCTAAATCCCCCTTATCAGGGGGACTTTAAGAGGAATTGCGTAAGTCCTATTTGTGATAAGCGTCTTATGCTTCCCCTTTATTTTTGAAAACGCCGATATGGAGAAGTGCTGCAAGGATCGCACCGACGCACGGTCCTATAAAATAGAGCCAGATGTTGCCCCACTGTGGATCCGTGCTAAAGATGGCAGGTCCCAATGTCCGAGCAGGATTGAGAGAAGCCCGCGTCAACGGTCCTCCCATTAGGATACACGCGATCAATGTGAGTCCAATCGCGAGACCCGCGAAGTTGCCTGCTTTCCCGTTCACAGCAGTCGTAAAAATCGTGTTGACGAGGAAGAAGGTAAGCACGATTTCCACAACAAGTCCTTGAACTGGCGTAACACCTTCAGTCAAAATTGTCGCACCCAGATCGCTTGGATTCGGCAGCAAAGCGTTAAGCAAAACCGCCCCAAGAATCCCGCCAAGAAATTGGACGATCCAATATCCGATCGCTGCAACAAATTCGATCTCTCCGGCTATTAGCAAGGCAAGCGTTACAGCCGGATTGATATGCGTGCCGGAGATGTGCCCATAAGCATAGATAAATGCCACAACGACGAAACCGTGAGCGAGGGCAGCACCCATCAAGCCTCCTATATCTATTGCTACTGCACCAGCACCAATAAAAATCAAGGCGAAAGTGCCGATAAACTCGGCGATTAAACTCTTCGTATTCATGGAACTCCATTTTGAATTTGAAATTGAACCATCAGATAACTATTTTACCTCCAACTTTTGACAAAATGTTTACACACCTTTGTAATTTGATTTGCAAATTGACAATTCTTGGGGAACATGCTACATTAATTCCCAAATTTTTAGCGCAATACTGTTTCGCAAACAATACAAAGCCATTCAATTGTCAGTTTTTTCAGGCATTTTCGCGGACGGATCGCGAGCGACAAGAAACACCCAAGCAAAAACACTCGCTCCTACAGCGAAGTGCTTTTTGACAGAAAATCAAAATTATTGGAGAATTGAATGCCTCTGGCAAGCAATATCAAAAGGAGAAATTCTCATGGAAAAAGAGATTAGAAACGATATTAAAGGCATTGACCGCTTTATTTTTGAAGCAGGATCAGACAGGGATCAACTCCATCTCCATATCTCAGAAGTCGGACCTGGGCAACGCGCACATCCACCGCATACACACGATGGGCAGGAAATTTTTTATGTGTTTTCAGGGGAAGGTGAAGTGCTGTTTGGTGAAGAGACGCACCGTGTCAGCGACAACGAAGCCGTCCATGTCGATTGCCAAGTTTTGCACGGGATCCGCAACGTCGGTGAGACCCCATTACGTTATGCAGTGATTATTGCGAAGTGATAGGGGTTGGAAGGTGCGGTTGTGTATGAAACGTTTTTAGGCTTACGCTACTCTGGCGAGTTATCGGATAATTGTCCTGCATATAAATGATAGATACCGTAGATGCCTGCGGCGATTAGGACAATCCCGACACCTGCTAACCCACGCCGCACCCAGATCGGTTCTAAAAAGATTGGCAACCCGATAGTGAACCAACGCGGCTGGAGTAGTTTTGACATGGCGATGCTGAAATAGAGCGCGCCGTAAGCGATCAAACCGATATCGCTCGCGAGTTCCTGTTTCAGAGGTGTGACGGGGAATCTGAACGGGTTGAGCAGATAATCGCCGGAAAAGATTAGGGTAACCCCTACCACCAGAAAAGTCGCGAGGATTACATTTGGATACCCAGAGTGCCAGAGTGTTACCAATAAGGCGATGCTGATACATCCCAATAGGAGGCTCATCGCGCCTTGTATAATTTGATAACTTCTATTTTGTGAAATCATTTTTGACTTTCTTATTCAAATCGGATACGCGGATCAACTAAAGTGTAACTAATGTCGGTGAGTAACAGACCGATAATATAGAGTACAGAAACCAGATAGACCATACTTCGCACAATCGCAAAATCTTGTGCTTGAATCGCTTCAATTATAAAACTTCCCAAACCCGGAATAGCGAAGAACGCCTCCATTACCAAGCCACCCATAATAAGAAACGGAATCGACAAGACGACGTTCGTTAGAATAGGGATCATCGCATTCTTCAAGGCGTGTTTAAAGAGGACACCTGCTTCGCTGACACCTTTCGCACGTGCTGTGCGGACATAATCACGGTTTACCTCTTCAAGGAATATCGTTCGGTAAAAACGGATACCGCCACCGATACCGGCAATGATACCGATGACCACCGGCAGGACTACAAATTTCAGCATGTCCGTTCCGGTATCATACCCAGAAATAGGGAAAAGACGCAATATTTTTCCGAATACCCACTGCCCACCAATAATATAGAACAACTGGGAAACAGACATGACGATCACTGCGACGATCGTTCCCCAGAAATCGACGTAGGTTGCCCGGTAGTACGCTACAATCATTGAAACCGTGATGTTGACCAACAGCCCGATTAGCAGTGTTGGCAGCGTAATAGCGAGACTCGGCCACATTCGCTGTGCAACCTGTGAGGTGATGTCGATATTGTTGGCATCTGAGGTGCCAAAATCGAAGACGAAAAGTTTGACCGATTTCTGATAGAAGATTGTCTCTGTAAAGTGTGAGATACCAGATGCTTCTGTATTGAACCAGAGCGGCAGATGATAACCGTTCTGTTTTTTCCAATTATCGACATCTTGCTGTGTAATATTCTTCTCACCGAGAATCTTCCGCGCCATCTGGTCGGGTGAGTTGACAACAAAAAAGAGAAAAAAGACGAGGAGGTTCACGCCTATTAAGATAGGGATGGCATAAAGAATTCGTCGGATAATATAGGTAATCACTTTTTGATAATGTACCTCACGTCGTCTTTGTTACAAGTGCGTCTCATAAATAGTTTGAGGGCATTGTTGGACGAGAATTTCCAATGAAAGAAACCCCCTAAATCCCCCTTATCAGGGGGACTTGCAATGTTCTTTGTAATGAAGTTTATTGTGTCCTGCGTTCCCGCTTCCAAATTGTGATGACAGCCGGGATTGTGCCTAAAATAAATACACCGAGGCACATCCATAGGGGCCAAACGACAGGTCGGTTCCATGCGTGGCGGTTTTCCGTCCGCCTATTGGCATCAACCCGAAGATATTTGAGTGTCCCACCGCCCAAGGCGTTTGGCTTACTGTTTTTCACCCATTGATGCGATAAACCGAAACTGACAGGGTGAAAGGTAAAAACCCACGGCGCATCACGCTGTATTAAGCGATGCATCTCACGAATATGTGCCAGCCGTTCCGGGGAGTTCTCCATATTTTTCATCTCTTCAAAAAGTTGGTTGTACGCAGGGTTATCGTAGTTAGCAGAATTCGCCCCATCGTATCGCGCTTTACCGTTCGGACCGTAGAGCAGGAACAAGAAATTTTCTGCATCCGGATAGTCTGCATGCCACCCCCAAAAGATGAGTTGGAAGTTTCCGCCTTTCACCTTGTCCCGGAAACGGTTGTAATCGGTGGTACGGCTCTCCATCGTGATACCGATTTGCTCTAATTTCTTCCGCATCCATGTGAGACGCGCCGTTGCACCTGCCGAATTCCATGTGTTATCAAAAGAGATGATTAGCGGATTCCCTTTGCTGTCCTGTCCACCCGGATAGCCTGCCTCCGCGAGCAGCTGGCGTGCTGCTTCAATGGATTTGCGAACCGGACGGTTGGTGTCTGCGTCCCAATTATACATGTAAGGGTTGATGCCTCGCTCGCCCGACTCATAACCGAAGATACCGGGTGGCAGCGGAGTATGGGACACAACGCCGCGTCCGTTGAGAAAAATTTCAGTGAACTCCTCGTAATCTAAGGCTATTGAGATGGCTTGGCGAAGTTTCTGTTTCTCTGTCGTGTATCCCCCGACGGTGTCGTCTAACATGTTGAAAGCGAGATAATAAGTCGTGGGTTGAACACTGGTGCGTAGGACTATATCCTTCGCTTTTAAGACCTCACTTGCCGTCGGATCGCCTGCATCGTTGAAGACAACGGCACTGTCAAACGTATCTGAAGAGATGCTTGAAGTATCGTAATAGCCTTGCAAGAACTTATTCCAGCGCGGGATATATTCTTTTTCTAACTTATAGATAACCTTGGGGATAAACGGAATGGTTTCCCACGCGTCGTCCAAAAGTCCGGTTTCTCTATCCCCGGGCTCACCACTTGACGGATAGCGTTCCACCCGAAAATTCTCATTTTTGACGAGTACTATCTCTTTATGTGCAATGAGGGTGTCCATCCGATAGGCACCCGTTCCGACAGGAAATCTATCAACCGTAATATTTCGGTCTTTGACAGCGGGTTGATTGTAGAAGTTGATCGCCTCTTCAGGCATCGGTGAAAAGAACGGCATCGCTAACCAATAGACAAACTGTGGATACTTCGTCTTTAAGATGACTCGATAGGTGTATCTATCCACGACCTCTACCCCCGGAAAGGGTGCGTTAGTCTGTCCATTCACAAGGGCAGCCGAATACGCTTTCATGCCGAGGATATAATCTTGCAATGTACTGAGAATAGGGCAGGAGAGACTCGGGTCCGCCATCCGTTTGATCTGATAGACATAATCCGCTGCGGTGAGTTCACGCGTCCCGGTCATCGGGAAATCTTTAATCTCAATAAAACCTTTCACATCGGCTTTCGTCAGGTTGTGATACCGCAATGTCCCGTCTTCGGTTTTCGCGAAACAGGGATGTGGCTGATACATAATTCCGGGTCGGATGCGAACCTCGTACACCGCACGGGCAACGGATTTTGCTGATGCCCCTTGTGGCAGTACCTTTCCAGTCGCATCAAAATATTGGGGTTGCGGAACCGCCGCTGCTGTTAACGGAATCAATTCGTAGGGTCTTTTCAGGTAATGATATTGTAGGGGTGGTTCATAAATCTGTTGGATGAACCTGTATTCATCCGAACTATAAGACACTGCGGGGTCAAAGTGTTTCGGCTCTTCGTCAAACGTGTTGTAGTAGATTTCTTCGTTTTGCTGGGATTTCGGGTACGGATTATTCGGGATGCCGCAGCTGATGAGAAAAATAACCAGCATTAAAAAAATTATATAAGAGTGTTTCAACAATTTCATCAACCCCTCTGTTCGTGATTTTTTTCTTTAGTTGAGCACTGTGAATCTAACTTGCCGCGTAGCCTTAGAAAACGGATAAATGTACAACACACGTGCAGTGAAAGAAAGAATACACCTATGGCATTCTAAAACGCATACAAGGCTGTCAACGATACCAGAGGCCCGAATTCAAAGGCATCTCTTTCTTGGTATTTACCATCGCGTAAAGCGTCAGTGTCGTTATAAAGCGTCTTTTGATGTAAAGGTAGCATTACAGTCAGAGACAAAGGGACATTATAAGGTGTTCTAATTGACGCGCCAAACGATGCCATACCGAACAGGAGTCCGGTGTTTTTGTCTATGTCCCCTGCCCAATACGCGAAAGATTTATAATTACCGAGATAGCCTGATTGGAACGAAAACCAGTCATTAAGCCGATAATTCAGACCTGCTGTATAGGTAAGCTCCCTTGAACCGCGATAAGTTTTGCTATTCTCATAGAATGGAAACTTCCCGCGGACACTGGCGTTCACTCCCAACCCTTTGTAGACGGCGAGGCTGTAATGTAAATCGGCGATCGGATTGAAGGTACCGGTCCCGAACTGGATATGGAGATGTTTAAGTCCTTTATCGCCGAGTATCCACGGATTTTCCTCGGTTTTGCCAAGAGGAATCGTTGTTCCGATACGCGCCATTAAAAAATCGTTCTCTGCCAGCACTCCCTGTGTTCTATATCCCAACAAAACATCAGGATCAGTGGGGCCTATATAAGTTTCACTTCGATGATGAATGTTCCGATTGCGCTCAGCTGCTTTCCATTCTGAAGGCGTGAGGGGGGACTCAGGAAACTCCTCAATGGTTGCCTCTTGGGTTTTGGTCTCGTACGGTATGGTTGCTTCCAACGTCCACTGAGAATTGAGGTAATATTTCAACCCGACATCAACGCGAAAAATATTGAGCTTAACATGATGTCGGTGTTCCGGAATTTCTATTACATCCAGGTCTATGGAAAGCCCTCTCGTTTCAAGGTGTCCGCCTTGTGCGTCAAACCATCGCATCATACTGAAAGTGCATTGAAATTTCTTCATTTCTCCTGAAGCCAGACCGACTTCACCGATCCCGCTACGTGGAATCGCGGGATTGCTTCATGCACCTCAGCCCTCTTGTGCAAAGCCGAGTGGGAGAAAGATAAATTGCAGACAAAACAGTAGAAAGAGCATCCGAATCATCATAGCGGGTCGCCATCCGTTTCTAAGTTGAGCCATTGCATTTCAGCATCGGAGAGTTCAAGTCCCATTGCGCCGAGAGAGGAGTCCATTTCATCTAAAGTCGCGGGTCCAATAATCGGGAAAACGGGGAACGAAATATTCAAGGAATATGCGAGGGAGACCTGAATTGCGGAATAGCCGTATTTTTCGCCTAATTTCTTTGCGCGTGCGAGTCTCTCGAAGTTTTCGTCGTTGTAATAGACGCGTACCATATCTCCGTTATCGCGGTTCTCTGGCGTAAATGCGCCACTAAAGAAACCACGTGCTTGTGAAGACCACGGCATCAACGGAAATTGGCTCTCTTGATGCCAAGCGCGTGCGGTATCATCGACACAGACGCAACCCCACCACATCGGCTCCATGGGCACAGCGAGACTGATATTGTTGCTACAAGAGACGAATCCTGCAAGTCCGTTTTCCTCGGCATACTTGTTAGCCTCAATAATACGCTCTGGTTGCCAGTTAGAGGCAGCAATGGCTCGGATGCGTCCGGCACCGATTTCCGTGTTCAGGTAATCGATAATCGTGCTGGCGGGAATTACTGGATCGTCGCGATGGAGCATGTAAAGGTCAATATAATCAACGCGGAGCCGTGCGAGACTCTCATCGAGATCGGCTTTGAGTTCTTCAGGGGAGAGCCGCGGGCGTGGCACTCTGCCTTGTGGGTGTCCACCTTTATCAATGAGAAAAACGTCGTCTCGGTTGCCACGTTGCCGCATCCAGAGTCCGATGAGCATCTCACTATCGCCACCGCCATAGCCGTGTGCGGTGTCAAGTGCATTTCCGCCTGCTTCAAAAAATGCGTCAAGCATTTCAGTGCTATAGTCAAACGTTGTAGGCGAAAACAGCATGCTACCCAGAATCAGATGTGAGATGTCTTTGCTGATGCCGGGAATTTTTATATGTTTCATTAAAAAGGGTGTCCTTTTCTCAAACGGGCATACAAGTCATGCCCTTTGGAATTTATTGGGTCCTCTGCAAAATACATGAAAATTATAGCAGATTCTTAACTTAAAATCCAGAAGAAATGTGTTATAGTAAAACCTATAGTTAATCTCTCACTGCGAGGCAACTTTCAAACAGTCTGAATACCTATAACAGGCATTCAGACTGGAAAACCAAACTAAAAGTTTATGCTACGAATGTGTCTATTTATTTTTACGT
>JAAXHI010000426.1:0-15076 GCA_012270875.1 Candidatus Poribacteria bacterium
ATTTATGAAACACCCTCAATTAACTACGTCTTTGTATGGTGAATTATACTTGGATTCAACTTACATGTCAAATTAAACTTTGCGTTATCAATGTCTTAGTAGACTAACTGTCTCCCTACTGAATTAATGGCACATAAGCAGATTATCATCATCGGTGGCGGCGTGATTGGACTCGGTATTGGGTGGCAACTTGCGAAAGCGGGTGCTTCCGTCACTATCTATGAGCGTGGGGAAGCAGGGCGCGCTGCCTCTTGGGCAGCCGCTGGGATGCTCGCACCCCTCGCTGAGGCGCACACTGAAGAATCGGTACTGCTGAAGTTAGGATGTGAAAGTTTAGCACGCTATCCGCAATGGGTCCGTGAATTAGAAGCAGACGCAGAGATGTCCATCGGCTATCGGATGGAGGGGACACTAATCATCGGATTAGAACCCGATGATACACATCAACTTCGGCATCTCTACACTGCACAGCAAGATTTAGGGTTGGATGTTGAGTGGTTGAGCGGACGAGAGGCGCGTGAAATTGAGCCGGTCCTTTCGCCGCGTGTAACTGCAGCTATCCACTGTACGACCGACTATCAGGTTGATAATAGACAGATGGTTGCGGCACTCCAGCGTGCCTATCAGGCTTGTGGCGGCGTGTTGCATGAAAATAGTGCGGTTGAAAGAATTGTCATAGAAAATCGCATTGCAACCAGTGTTCAAACGCAAGACGGTTTCCAAGCGGCTGATGTGGTTCTGCTCTCAGCAGGGTGTTGGTCGGCACAAGTTGATGGACTTTCGGAGACTATACGTCCGCCGATACGACCTGTCAAAGGACAAATGTTAGCGTTGCAGATGGAAGAGGGGATTGCGATAAATTCCGTTATCCGGACGGTCCGTGCAAGGTATCCGACATCGGTATATCTGGTACCGAGAACCGACGGTAGGCTTATCGTCGGTGCGACGAGTGAGGAGATGGGGTTTGACACGCGTCTAACAGTAGGTGGCGTATTCGAGCTGCTCCGCGGCGCGTGGGAAGCGGTGCCGGGTATCTATGAATTGCCGATTTTGGAGACGTGGGCAGGCTTACGTCCCGGCAGCAGAGACAATGCCCCAATACTTGGTGAAACGCCCGTTGAGAATCTTATATATGCGACTGGGCACTACCGCAACGGCATTCTACTCACGCCAATCACGGCTTACGAGATCGCCAAGCTGATCCTGACCGGTGAGACTTCAGAGATAATTGCCCCGTTTCAGTTGGATAGATTTTCAAAGTAGTCGGCACGTGCCGTGTGCCGTAACCACACACTTGAAAAATATGAAGATACACGTCAATGGTGAACAGAAAAAGGTTCGTCCAAACTTGAATGTTTACGAACTCCTCGCCACCTTAGAACTGAATCCGACACAAGCAGGTATCGCTGTCGCCGTGGATCGCGAGGTTATCCCGAAAACGAAGTGGCAGGCGACGGAACTTCGTGAAGGTAGCGATGTGGAGATTATTCGCGCCGTCCAAGGCGGATAACACCGTCACAGCGCATACTCGCAGTAAAACCGGCTACAAAAACTTGATAAAGAGACGCTGACAATGCTATACTAATTGAGAAGACACGATCATAAGTTGTGGACAGGTACTATGAAAAGCCGAGAAGTTCGTTGGGTTCAACGCGCGAATAGTTTTGAGAAGGCTTTGGGTCGATTAACGGCGGCTGTCAAACTTGCTGAACAACGGGAACTTTCAGACTTAGAAGCACAAGGGTTGATACAAGGTTTTGAATACACGCATGAACTTGCTTGGAAGACCTTGAAGGACTTCTTGGAAGCACAAGGTACAGTGAATCTTTACGGCTCTCGGGATACAACTCGCGCAGCCTTCAGGAGTGGGCTCATTGAAAATGGCGAAACCTGGATGGATATGGTTGACAAACGCAATCTAACCTCGCATACTTACGATGAAAAGGTTGCAGCCGAAGTTGTTAGAACGATCCGCAATACTTACTTCGCTGAATTTGAGAGATTGCTTGCAAGATTGCAACAACTGAAATCGGAAGGAAACCTTTAAAGATGCAATACGGTTTGTCTGCCCAGACACTCCAAAAAATTCGTGATGTTTTTGCGAACTACCCACAGGTGGAAGAAGCCGTATTATACGGGTCTCGTGCCAGAGGCGATTATAAAAACGGGTCCGACATCGATCTGACGCTTCGCGGTGGGGATGCGTTGACGCATATAATCCTTTCTCGTATTGCAAATGATTTAGATGATCAATTGCTACCTTATACTATTGATCTGTCCATTTTCGAGAATATCCGTAACCCTGAGATGGTTGAGCAGATTAAACGTGTCGGCGTGGCGTTCTACAAAAAACAGGATTTTCAGCCCACTGGATAAAACCTACAGCAAACAACATGCAAGAATTCAAAATCGCTGATCAAACATATACATCAAGGCTGCTCATTGGAACGGCAGGGTACCCGAATTTCCATATAATGACAGATGCCATTGCGGCAAGCGGTGCTGAAATCGCTACGGTGTCAATGCGTCGCGTGAAATTTACGGATAATACATCTGGTGAAAACCTGTTTGCGCTGCTGCGTGAACAGCGTATGACGATCCTTCCGAATACTGCTGGCTGCTTCACCGCAAAAGATGCTATCCTGACAGCGAACCTTGCGCGAGAGGCACTTGAAACATCACTCATCAAACTTGAAGTTATCGGAGACGAGGAGACACTGTTCCCAGATGTAGAGCAGCTCCTTCGTGCAGCGGAAACGCTTGTTAAAGATGGTTTCACTGTCCTTCCGTATTGTAATGACGATCCGATTACGTGTAAGAAATTGGAAGATATCGGCTGTGCTGCGGTGATGCCGTTAGGCGCGCCGATTGGATCAGGGATGGGGATTCGGAATCCGTATAACATCCAGATTATCCGTGATCTTGTGCAGGTGCCGCTCATTGTGGACGCTGGTGTTGGAACGGCATCGGATGCGGCAATAGCAATGGAATTAGGATGCGACGGCGTTCTGCTCAATACAGCAGTCGCGAAGGCGCATCGTCCGGTGTTGATGGCGGAGGCGATGAAGAAGGCAGTTGAAGCGGGTAGAGCAGCATTTTTAGCAGGTCGGATTCCTCGGAAACTCTACGCGACTGCATCAAGTCCACAAGCGGGAATGATTGAATAGCGGCGAGTTTTACTTTCCTAAAATAGATTAGAGTCCCTGCGTGAAAACACTTCTTTACAACTGGAAAATTTATCTGGATACGTGTTGTTTGAGCCGCCCGTTTAATGATCAGACACAGACTCGGATTCGTCGGGAAACTGCAGCTATCCAGACGCTTCTCAAGTACTGTTTCGCAGAACGATGGCTCTGGATTACGAGTGATGTCTTTCTCACAACAGACGATAGGTTGATCAGAAGAGCGAACCGCATCAGGGCACGACTCCAAGTTCGCGTCGAAAACCCTTATATTTGGTTACAGGAGATTAGAAATGAACGTACTAAAGATGACTAATATTGAGTTTTTTGAACTCGGTATTGCAACGCTTTTGGAGAAACTCGGTCCAGCTGGCGTGTCTCGGTTCCTCAGACAGTGTGAACCAGGGACAGGCGATTATACGGCTGAGCGGCATGAATGGCTCGATAAAATTGATAGGGAAACGGGCCTCAAAGAAATCAAAAAGATTCAAAACGTGCGCGCGGCAGGCCAGTTGGAGCGAAAATTCGCATCCCTTGCGAAGGAGGTTCTTGCTGGAGAGAAAAAACTGCTGCCAAAAAAGGTTCAAAAACTGACAGATATGGAACTTTATGAACTTGCAGTGGAAATTCTGGCAGGGAAACTTACCCCCGGTGGGCTGATTGGTTTCTTTTTGCAGTGTAACCCAGTAACAGGTGACTGCTCCGTCAGTCGGCATACATGGCTGGATAAACTTGAGAAGGGAAGGGTTCTTCAAGATATCCACGCCAGCGCGGAAAAACACAACGATTAAAAGACAAATAGGATTAGGATCATAAAAAATAATGAAAAAAAACTTTTTCTCTTTAGGATTATGTCTCCTCACCTTTATACATCTCGGCGCGAGTTCCCTCTGTGCGCAACTTCAGACTGAATTCGGACAGAGCCTCCTTAAAAAGGAACCCGAAAAGCCTGAAACCGAATCTGCCGAATTGATATTTGACGCTCATTTTTCTAACACTTTCAACAATCACATTGAACTCGGATTGAGTGTTGATCCCTATACAAGTGGCCTCGCTGGAGAAGACGACCCCCAACTTATAGGCTTGATTAACCGTATCGGTGTTAACTTAGGCGGCGATTTACCGGTCCTCGATAAACTTCGACTCAAGTTACAATATACCCCGCAAGTCGAAAACTACACCGGTGCTGAAGGCAAACTCGACGAATTCGACGCGTTCAGTAACAACTTCTCTACCGAACTGAGTTTTCAGCCAACTACGAATTTACCGCCGCTTGTTGCCTCATATCAGCTGCAACGGTTCGTCCGAACCTCAGATGTCTATAACAACATGGAGCAGCAATTCGGTTTCCGCTTCGGACGTGTGCTGGAATACAACTTTCGCTTACATCGGTTTGACGACGAAGATAGCCGTAGAGAAGATTTCCTACTTGTCGGTTCTAACAACCATAGGATGACCAGCCGACTGCAATTTGGAATCCTTAAACAGATGCTCGGTAAACTGGAATACACGGCAGAGCATAGCAGCTACCAAACTAACTTGAACAACTTCATCTTAGGTGCGACCGGGCTTGAAGACAATGAACGCCGAACAGATTTGCGACATATCGGTGCCGCGAAACTGATACAGGTCGCAACTGAACGACTTATGTTTCAAGAGGAGATTAACCTATTTTTGAACCGTTCTAATGTCGATTACTTTAACTTCGCCAGTACCGAGGTAGCAGCGAGTTCTTTTTACCGGCTTGAGACGGGACGCTGGCTCCGGCTTCGGCTCTCCAGATTGTGGGTAACGTTTGAAGGTAGACAGATTCTGGAGGAGTCGGGACTTGTCACGGAGGATACGCCAAATCGTCAGGATACACAAATCGGTGCGAATATCCAGTTGAACTGGCAGTTCAACCAATACCTAACACTAAACGCTGATTATCAGATTACGCAAAACCGAACAAACGAAAAAGACCCATTGCTTGATTTCCTCAACTATACACACACTATCGCAACTGTCACACTCCGCGGAACGTATTGAAGTAGCGTTTGGATGCCGTTCTCAGTGTGCTGTTCGCCGCCCTTTATAGAGTTTCAACTTCCCCTCCGATGCAATCAGCGTATAACACGCCGCAATCGCTTCAGCGACGATAGGCGTGTCTGGAGTGTCCCACAGCAATAGGTAATCCACATTGTCAGCATAGTCGCAGAGATCAATTCTTTCGGGCTGCCAGTGGACGATTTGCACCCATTCTTTTTCATCTAACGGCGTTTCAAAATCGGCGTTGAAGCGGACGGGAAAGTAGTCGAACTGTATCTCATAGTTGCCGAGGTTGATACAACCGTTATCAAGGCAATAGTAATTGGCGGCGTTGACAAAGATACCGACACGCTTGGAGCTGCCCCTTGGATCAAAATGGAGCGGGAGGATAACGCTGTTTTTCTCGACCTTATTTACAAAAGCGTTAAACGCGCGAGTCTCAGCATTGAGATTTTTGAAGAGAATACCGACATAAACAATGTTAACGAGTGCGAGCAGTGTGACAACCGCTGTAAATACGCGTTTCCATCGTAGATCGTCAAATCCACGAAACCATGCGAATAGAGCGAGCGTGGCTAAAATAGCGAGCCTGTCGTTGACCCAACCGCCGGGACCGATAGAATTCGGGAGAATAAAATAGAGACCGAGAAGCACCACAGTGAGGCAGAGAAACGCTTTTTGTCCGGGATGTTCTGCCGTGGTGCCTTTCCTATTTTGCCAAAGTGTTGTACCAACGAGAAAGATTAAAAAAGCAGAGACAGCGATGGACATCCAACTCGGAGGTTCGGTGTACGAGATAAGTACGTGCATACCGATCAGGTTCGCGAACAGTTCTCCGATCCGTCCAAATCCAAGTTCAGGAGGCTCTCCAGCCAATAAGTCGGAGGTAGGGAGGTAGACGAGAAGTAATAACGCTGCGGGTAAGAGATAGCAACCTGTCACAAGGATTCGCTTGAAATCCCGTTTGAAATAGAGCAGTGCTAACAAGGCGATGGAAAACAAAATAAAGGCGTAAGAGATAAGGTGTGCAAAATAAGTGATAACGATGAGTAGATTGAGTAGAACGATACGGGTGCCATTCATGTCCTCCTTGTGTTTCCACCAATAGCCGAGTGCGAGAAAAAAGAGCGGTACACTGACAGCAAAGTTGTAAAAGCCCATTAAAAATAGGTAGTTGTAAACGAAAGTAAAACTCAATATGACGAGTGCATGTCGTCCGCGCTGTACGGCGTTGAGAAAATAATAGATCGCAAGCGGGAACAAGATAACATAGAGACTCAAGAAAATTTTCTCAGCAATGAGCGACGGAAAGACGAACATCAA
Organism: Candidatus Poribacteria bacterium; assembly: GCA_012270875.1. Lineage (GTDB taxonomy): Bacteria > Poribacteria > WGA-4E > WGA-4E > WGA-3G > WGA-3G. Next base: position 6,534 of record JAAXHI010000426.1, read on the forward strand.
CACCGCCAGCGAAAAGTGGGAGAGCCAGTTCGGAAAGGGGTACCAGTTAATCTCGTAATAGTCCCGAAATTGATAGTCGGGGTTATTATACTCGGTCAAGATCTGTGAGTTATAGACGTGGCTCACGCCATCTTGCGTCGGGAAATAGGGGAACAACCATATCGGTAGTAGATAAGCAACGATTAGCACACCCAACAAAAGCGGACATTTTGTATCAAAGCGAGAGAGGAATCCCATTGTTTCTCCTTTCGTCGGCAACTTTATGTATTGAAATTTTCAGGACTTCAGATATAATATTATCATGTTTCCGTACTTTGTCGTTAGCATTTTTATATCATAAATTTGTAGAAGTAACGTTACAGCAGTATTCACTTTCATTTCCAAGGCATAATCTTCTACACAAACTATTGGAGCGCAATTTTATGACCCGAGAACAGGTCAAACGTTTAGTTGAAGAGAAGGGTATTGAGTTTTTTCTCTGCTCTTTCGTGGAGATGAGCGGCACCCCGAAGGCGAAGGTTATCCCATCCACACACCTTGAGGATATGGCAGCGGAAGGCGCAGGGTTCGGTGGTTTTGCTGCAGGCGAGATCGGACAATCCCCACACGATCCAGAGATGGCGAGCATTCCTGACTTTAACTCGTTAACAATTGTGCCGTGGCGGAAAAATCTGGCTTGGGTGGCAGGGGATATGTATGTCGAAGGTAAAGCGTGGCACTACTGTCCGAGAACGATCCTGCGGCGGCAATTAGACGTAGCGAAGGAGAAAGGCTATGTCTTCAATGTCGGCATTGAGGCGGAATTTATGCTTCTGAAGCAGGACGAGACAGGACAATACGCGCCATGGGATAAACTCGACACTTTAGACAAACCGTGTTATGACCTAAGAGCACTGCACCGCAACCTTGATATGATGACAACTTTGATTAAATACATGCAAGAGTTAGGTTGGGAACCCTATGCGAATGACCACGAAGATGGGACGTGTCAGTTTGAGACGAATTGGACCTATTCGGACGCGCTCACAACAGCCGACCGGCATACCTTCTTCAAGTGGATGGTCAAAACACTCGCCGAGGAACAAGGATTGCTGGCAACCTTTATGCCAAAACCGTTCACGCACCTGACAGGCAACGGCGCACACTTTCACATGAGCCTTTGGGATGCGGAGAATCAGACGAATCTATTTCTTGATGAGAATGACAAAAACGGTTTGTCTCAACTTGCCTACTGGTTCACGGGGGGTATCTTGAAACATGCACAGGCGGTTACGGGTGTCACGAATCCGCTTGTGAATAGTTATAAACGTTTGGTGCGTAGACCGCCGCGTTCGGGTTCATCGTGGGCACCTGTTTACGTCACCTACGGTGCGAACAATCGGACGCAGATGATTCGGATTCCTGCACCGGGACGTATTGAGAACCGTCTAAGCGACGGGGCAGTGAACCCTTATCTCGCGGGGACAGTCCTACTCGCAGCCGGTCTGGACGGTATCGAAAATCAGATTGATCCTGGCGTGCAAAACGAGGACAATCTTTATGAAGTTTCGGAAGATGAACTGCAACGGCGAGGGATTGATTCTCTACCTGCGACACTCGGTGAAGCCGCAACCGCACTTGAAGCAGATGAAGTGATCAGGGAGGCACTTGGAACAGTGTATGCCGATTACTACATTCAGGTGAAACGCGAGGAGTGGCGCGACTACCATTGGAGCGTCAGCCAGTGGGAGACTGATAATTATTTGGAAGTTTATTGATTAAGAATCGCGAGTGCTGTTCGTTGTCGCAATAAGAATCGCGAGCTCAGCTCGCTCCTACATCAAGAATCGTTGTCACAATAAGAATCGCGAGCTCAGCTCGCTCCTACATCAAGAATCGTTGTCGCAATAAGAATCGCGAGCTCAGCTCGCTCCTACATTGAGAGCCTAATTTTAATGAAAACTTTATTTAGCATACTCGGTTTAGCACTTATATGTTTCTCTATTGTTTACATAGTCGGTTGTGGGCAACGTGAAGAAGATGATGAGGTCGGTCCCACGGAATTGGTAGGTGCAGATACAAGCACTGAGATCACGCCAATCGCTGAACCCGAACCGGAAATCGTGCCTGAACCGATTATCCCTGATGGAATGGTTCTGATCCCCGAAGGTGAGTTTGAGATGGGCAGCAATAATGGCAACGCTGACAACGATGAGCAACCGGTGCATACGGTTCATCTGGATGCGTTTTATATAGACGCGAACGAGGTAACTAACGGCGAATTTAAAGATTTTGTTCTCGCGAATCCAGAATGGCAGAAAGAACAGATTGAGGAAAAATTCCACGACGGAAATTACCTGCAGGACTGGCATGGGAATAACTTCCCTCTTGGTGAACGGAATCACCCGGTACGTTATGTGAGTTGGTATGCGGCGATGGCTTACGCTGTTTGGATAGACAAGCGTTTACCAACGGAAGCGGAATGGGAAAAAGCAGCCCGAGGCGGATTAAAGAAAAAAGAGTATCCGTGGGGCAACGGCATTAATTTCAATAGGGCAAACTACGGGAAACGTCTCGGTGAGACAACCCGTGTCGGCGAGTACCCTGCGAATGAGTATGGTGTGCATGACATTGCGGGAAACGTGTGGGAGTGGTGCCTTGACGAATATCAAGCCGATTTCTATGCGAACTCTCCACGCCGAAATCCGACTGCTGGCGCGAATAATGTCGAGGAGATCGTCAACGACTTTAAGAACATTGTAGATTTTCGCGTCATACGCGGTGGGGGTTGGAACAGCAATCCTGAGTGGTTGCGTGCTTCAAATCGGCATGGGACAAGTCCAGCATACGCGGGTATCGGTGCGCTTGGGTTCCGTTGTGCGAAAAGCGTATCGCCCTAAGCAGTTACCAATCACCAGCAATCGGTTGTTAGAAAGGATCGGGATTCGGAGGTCTCTCCTATAAGCGGACTATGGCGATCTATTTGTGTCTTGAAGCAAAAACGAAAATTTGATACGATATAGTTGAAGTAGAAAAGGATATCCATTCTTTTCTGTTCTTTGTGTCATATTAAACTGTTTTGACTTTTCAAGGAAGGAAATCGTATGAAAATATTTTCAGTAATCACATTCTGTTTACTTATTTGTGTGGCATTTTCGCACGCAGATTTAATGGACGGGCTTGTTTTGTACATGCCGCTTGATGAGGGTTCCGGTAGCGTAACGCAAGACTTTTCCGCAAACGGCTTTGAAGGCGCAGTGATGGGGAACGCTAAATGGATTGATGGGGAGTTCGGGAAAGCACTCCAATTCGCGGCTGCCGCAGATCACGTTCTTATTGAAGATGATGCTGCCTTTCATATTGAAGGCGCGATTACACAAGCAGCATGGGTGCAATTGGACAAGTTACCAAGTGCACATGCTATCATCTTCGGCACCCGTCAAGGTGGGGCGACTCGACACATCGGTTTTGGGTTTGGGATGAATCCTGCAAACGGCATCAAAGTCTGGACGAACGGCGCAGCTGGCGGATTCAAAGATATCAATGACAACGACACAGAACTGGAGATAGGTAAGTGGTATTATCTCGCCTATACCCACACGGACGATAACAGTGGTTTAGTGGAAATCTACGTAGATGGCGAGGTAACGTACTCGGAAGAATCAGGTAACCCGGTTGCCCCGGCGCAAAATACAAGTGCGGTGACGATCGGTACTTGGGGCGGTGAAGCGTGGACAGGGAGCGTTGACGAAGTTCGGCTTTGGGACCGGGCCCTCTCGGCAGACGAGATTAAAGCGAGTATGAACCAAGATGCCACGTCGTTCCTAACACCGGTAGAACCAGAAGGTAAACTTGCCACCTCTTGGGCGAACATTAAGTTGACCCGATAATTCATTGCGGGCAGGTTTCAAAACCTGCCCCTAAACATGTCTGCTTAGATAGGACGATGAAAACTTCCCAATCGTCGCCAAGTTTGTGTAACACCTTGATACAAACAGAAACCCAATTAGAATCATATCTATCTGAACCGACAGACGCGGTGGTAGCAGCAGTTGCTGCGCTGGAGGGTGACATCCTCATCCTCGGTGTTGGTGGGAAGATGGGTCCGACACTCGCTAAACAGGCAAAACGCGCGATTGATGCCGCGGGTGTATCGAAAAGAGTGATCGGTGTCTCCCGGTTCTCAACACCGGGTGTGCAGGAGAATTTGCACGAAGATGGCATCGAAACAATCGTCGCGGATCTACTCTCGGAAGACTGCTTACAAAACCTACCTGACATCCAAAACGTCATTCTCATGGCAGGTAGGAAGTTTGGTTCAACTGACAACGAGAGCCTAACGTGGGCGATGAACGGTTACATGCCGGGACGCGTGGCAGAAAAGTTTCGTAACTCTCGATTGGTCGTCTTTTCGACGGGGAACGTCTACCCGTTGACACCGGTTTCCCATGGCGGTGCGACTGAAAGTTCACCCGTTGCTCCGATCGGTGAATACGCACAATCGTGTCTGAGTCGTGAACGGATCTGCACCTACTTTTCATTGCAACACGGCACACCGATGGCGATCTTACGACTGAACTATGCGATAGATCTGCGTTACGGGATATTGTTGGACATCGCTGAAAAAGTCTATGCTGAAGAGACAATCTCCCTCGAAATGGGCAATGTGAATGTGATATGGCAAGGTGATGCCAACGCAATCGTATTACGGACTTTCGCACACTGCCAAAGTCCACCGTTGGTGCTCAATGTGACGGGCCCGGAGACAGTTTCTATACGGTCTCTTGCGTCGTGTTTCGGTACGCTTTTCAATAAATCGCCGCGTTTTGAGGGTGAAGAGGCACCAACGGCACTGCTAAGTAACGCCACTCGGTGCCATCAGCTTTTTGGGTACCCACGTGTCCCTTTAGGTCAAATGATTGAATGGATGGCAGAATGGGTTCGGATTGGTGGCATAACACTCCGTAAACCGACCCATTTTGAGGTGCGCGATGGAAAATTTTGAAAACTGATAACTGAAAAATATAGACAAAAAATGCGAATTCTGTTAGTATGGCAAAATAGTGTTTGTGCGATGATTTTCCTCATAACCAATAGTGCTTTTTGCCAACCACATCCGCCTGTGACTATTGCGTTTGCCTCGGATGTGAGTGGTAACTGGGAAATCTATCTGACAGATACAACCGGAAAGCGACCTATAAATCTCACGGACAACCCTGCAGCGGATTACTATCCGACGTGGGCACCGGATAGCAGACAGATCGCCTTTTTCTCTCGACGAGACGGAAATCACGAAATTTATGTGATGCAGGCTGATGGCACCAATCAGCGACGCTTAACGCATCACCCTGCGACAGATAAAGCACCGGCTTGGTCCCCTGACGGTACACACCTCGCTTTTACATCAAATCGTGATGGGCATTTCGACATCTATCTGCTCCATCTCAATAACGGTGAAGTGAAACCCCTCACCGAAAATCCGTTTGAAGATGAAGCACCAGCTTGGTCACCCGATGGAAAGACCCTTGTTTTCCACTCAAAGCGGGAATTTAATTGGGATATATACGTTATTAACGTAAACAGTCGAGTCGAAGAACGGTTAACACATCAGCCCCTGATGGACACCTACCCGGCTTGGTCACCCGACGGGCGACAGATTGTATATGCGTCAATGCATGCCGAGGCAGCACTTGCGGATTTTGATCTATACATCATGGATGCAGTTGATGGCGGTAACAAAAAAGCCCTCACCGATACACCAACAGATGAGGCAGTTCCGGCATGGGCACCGGACGGTGATGCAATCGCCTTTCAATTTGAGAAGGATGGTAGATGGGTTATCCACCTCATGCGTGCCGATGGGAGTGAACGCCACGAATTGATTAACAATGGTGCTTGGGCAGCACAACCGAAATGGTCGAGTAGTGTTTCGGACGTACTTCCGATAGTGCCGTTAGGGTTACAGATTCAACTGTGGGGCAAAATACGAGTCCGATAAGAAAATGTAAGGTAAATAGAGGGAATAAGCAATACAACGGTTTTCAGTATTAGGATACAATTTTCAGCTCTCTCTTAACTGAGAACTGAAACCAACACGTAATAAAAGGAGCATTCTATATGCGTTTCAAGACATTAGTATTCAGTACACTTTTCACCTGCGGTTTATTACTAACAATTGGTATGAGTTACGGTTATGAACGCGCAATTGAAGCAGAAATGGCGGATACGATCGAAGCACCGATGATAGTTGCTGACGATGATGCCGCTTCCGGTGGACAATTCGTGTGGATGGAAGGACCTCCAGCGACCGGTGGTGGTGGCGAAGGTTGGGTAGAATATAAACTCCATATTCCAGCACCCGGCACCTACGCCTTGTGGGGAAAAGTTCTCGCATGGGATGGTAACAGCGATTCATTCTGGGTAACATGGCAGCCTGCCGATCCGGATGAAAACGCACAAGAAACTCAGAACACCGAGTTCCGCTGGGGTGTCGCGCAAGGTAACGAGTGGCACTGGGACCGTATCAACCACTGGTTAGACGGTGGAACGTTTGAACGGGAATGGGAAATGGAAGCAGCAGGAGAAACGACGCTCCGTATTGCGGTACGTGAAGATGCCTGTATGTTGGATGTAATCTATATCACCGACAATCTTTCTGAAGATGAAGCGGAAGTCAGTCCTCGGGACCCGATCCCGGAAGATTCCGTAACACCTGTCGAACCGCAAGATAAACTCGCGACAACATGGGGCAGACTGAAAGCAGAACGATAGTAATTGACTGAACCGGATGGCGGGCAGTTCAACACAACTGCTCGCATCTTAGAGAGTAGGAAGGAGGCTTTTTAGTGAAATACGGAACAATACTGACGTTGATAATACTCACGGTATTCTTATGTGGAATTGTGAAACTGAGTGATGCAGTCGAAATCGCGCTTGAAGCCGAGTTAGCAAACGAGATTGTAGAACCGATGATCATTGCAGATGATAAAAACGCCTCTGATGGGAAATTCATCTGGATGGAAGGTGCTGCTGCCACAGGTGGCGGTGGTAAAGGTTACGCTGAATTTATCATCAATATTCCGCAACCTGACACATACGCGCTGTGGGGTCAGGTCATTGCTTGGGATGGTAATAGCGATTCGTTTTGGGTGACTTGGCAACCTGCTGACCCGGATGAGGATGCTCAAGTAACTCAGAATACTGAGTTCCGTTGGGGTGTCGCGCAAGGTGCCGCTTGGCACTGGGACCGCATCAATCACTGGTTAGACGGTGGAACATTTGACCGGGAATGGAAGTTCAAGGAAGCTGGTGAGACGGTGCTTCGTATCGGCGTGCGCGAAGATGCCACCATGATAGATACAATCTTCGTGACGAATAACTTGAAAGCGAACGAAGGAGACCTGCGTCTCCCAACCGATAAAGATCGAAAGATACAAGTGGAGGGGCTTGCTGTGGATGCAAAGGGTAAGGCTGCAACCACTTGGGGTGCCCTAAAACGGGCGTATCGATAAGAAAAGGTTTTTTAAACGTTTGGCTTTCGCGCTTTGCTCCACTTCGTTTCGCAAAGGTTTCTGATTGATTTCCGGTACTTCTTGAAGAAGGGAGGGTAAAGACATATCGAAACCCTGCCTGTAATGTACTGGAAGGCGATGCGAAGGTCCATCTTCTATTAGAAAGATTCGATTGCAGGCTGATGCAAGGGACAATTTTGACAAACCGGTTGTTCCGAAACAGATAACACTGCTCTCCATAATAGTTAATACGCCACAAGTCAAATCCACGTTCAAACTGAATAACCCGATCAGGCGGGCCGAGGCGGAGTTGTAACTTCTCCACGACTCGCCTATCGCGTTTAACAAGCGCGTGTGTCGCATACGCAAACCCTGAAAGAATCCCCACCAAAGCTATTTTCCCTCTTAATTTGACCGAAACACTCTCCGCTGCCGGTGTTAACCCTAAAAAAAGACATACAATAAGAACAACGGCGCAGGTTTTTCCTGTTTTCACGCAGAAAATTTGGCATAAATTTCGCATTTGTGTAGATTTCTATAGATTAGGTCTTGACAAAAGAAATATTTTAAGTGTATGCTAATTGGAACAAATAAAAAAGAATCGCTAATTGCGTCTGCGGCATGGGTTAGCGCAAGACATAACTCATGCCTTATCCTGATTGTTAGTTTGTAGAGAAGCAGACCGTTTGATTAGTGATTAACTTGGAGCGTGATTAGCATGCATTCTAAGGGAGAAACTCCCGCTGCAACAGATGCCCCAAATTGTACAGACCTCACTATTGAAGAAGTCAAGCAGGAATTGTATAATCGCCATCACCCAAGCCTAACGTTTCTCGATATAGAAGCTCACGCGAAGACTGTGCACAGAATACGGTCCCTCAAACAGAAACATAACGTTGTGATGCTGGGTCACAACTATATGGAGCCGCTCGTTTTTGGACTGTCCGAAAAAGAGGAACAGGGTGATTCACTCGGTTTGAGCATGTACGCCTCGAAAACAGATGCGCCGTATCTCATCTTTAACGGCGTTCCGTTTATGGCGGAAACAGCGAA
>JAAXHI010000426.1:15129-23441 GCA_012270875.1 Candidatus Poribacteria bacterium
CCGGGTGCGCCGGTGATGATTTATATCAACAGTTACGCCGACGCGAAGGCGGAATCGGATATCTGCTGTACGTCAGCAAATGCAGCGCATATCGCGAAAACGATGCCGGGAGATACGCTTATTTTTGTGCCGGATATCTTCTTCGCACAGAATTTGGAAGAAGAATTGAAAGACGAAAAAAATGTTGTTTACCCGGGCAAAGACAACACGGCACGCGGTGCTGTCTGTGAGGTTCACGAGAAATTCACACTCGATGACCTGCTCGGCATCCGTGAATCTTTTGAAATCCCGAACGGACATCCCCGTCGTAAACTTTACGCGCACTGGGAATGTCGTCCGAATGTTTTAAAAGAGGCAGATTTTTATGGCAGTACCAGTCAGATTATGAAGGATATAGCCGAACGTGTTGCAGCAAACCAACTCGAACGTGCCTTTGTCGCTTCGGAGTGTGAGTTAACTTCTAATCTTGCGCAAGAATTCCCAGAAGTTCAATTTTGGACAGCCTGCTCAGTCCGATGTTCACACATGGCACAAGTCAATTTGGGAAAAATAGCGAATATTCTGGAAGCAATTGATAGGGACGAGAACCTCGACGAATATGAGATTACGCTGAGTGCTGAAACTATTGATAAAGCCCGTGCTCCAATTGAGCGAATGCTTGAGGCGAGTATGTAATAGTTATCAGTTATCAGTACGATTTTTCTGCGAAAAATCTTTCAGTTATCAGTACAGTAGTAGTCAGTACTCAGTATGATTTTCTGTGAAAACCTTTCAGTTATCAGAAAGAGACTTTAGAATCATCAAAACCTCTTATACCTGACAACTGACAACTGAGTACTGATAACTATTTAAAAGCGTGTGATAAAAGAGACGCGGTGTGCGTTGCCTAAATTAGGGTCCGGCACAAAAGCGTAATCGAATTGGAAGTCAACGTTTGCTAATGCGTCTTCACCGCTACGTCGGACCCCGATACCGAGTGCTAACCCATCGCTCGGATTCTCATTAAGACTGATCCGATAGCCGATACGTGCGGCAATGCTATCGTAAAACCAACGCTCCACCCCCACATGAAAACTCGGATTTGCATCAATGAGCGGGAGGTGTGCATCTGCGACCAATGCCCATAACTCCTGTGGAGGCATCGGTTTATCTGCTTCCGCCTCTGCCGCAGGTGGTTTCCATGTTCTGTAGGCGAGTCCACCGCGGATCGCCATTGGCAAGTTTTCGCCCCCATCCAAGACCCCAGCATTCTGAACAGCAATCCCGATACCGAGATGATTCTCAAGCAAATTTAAGACCAATCCGACATCTGCTGCGACACCGTAAGCATTTTGAATGTCCAATTGCTGCGAAATTACCTTCGCTGTACCACCGACTGACAGTGCTGTGCCGAGTGGATAGGCGAGGGATAAACCTGTAGCAAACCCACCGATTGTTGCGGTACTATCCGGGTCTTCCGTTGGTCCTTGTCGGCGTTCAATCTCCGTGAAACTTCCGAGGAAACTGGCACCCCAGACGAGTTGTCCGACACGCTGTGCGTATCCGATGGTATTATTATTAATGTCCGCGAATGAAAAGTGCTGCATTGCAGTCAACTCTCTGTCTTGAACAGCGGTTAACCCTGCCGGATTCCAAAAGATGGTATTAATATCATTGGCAAGTCCAGCGAAAGCACCGCCTAACCCAGCGGGTCGACTGCCGCCCTCAATTTTCAGGAAAGCGGCACCCGCGGTTCCTGCGCCATCGTTAATATCAGCGTGCAAACTTGCGGCAGCTGCGGTTATTATGAAAAGTGCCATTGCGATTAGAACGGCTCCCCTTTTCAGCATCATAAGTTCTCCTTTTTAGTAGCCGTCGGCTTTCAGCAATCGGCTGTCGGTTAAGAGGGTTCTTGTGGCGGTTGCCACAGTTTGACTCTGGCTGACAACTGACGGCTGATGGCTACTTGCAAAGTCATATAAAAATCAGTCAACAACAAGCACCTTACCGACCGTGTTCGCGCGATTCCCCGCTGCATTGACGGCTTCTAAACGGAAGATATAGAGTCCTCTCGCGACAAGGTTTCCTGACTGGTTCTCCAAATTCCATTTCACCAATTGATCATTGCGCTGCCCCGATACAACATCAGGATAGGTTTGTGATAGCACCATGTCCCCGCCCCAATCATAGATACTCAAAGTGAGTTCAATCGTCTCTCCGAGGGGTACATTGACATCAAAGGAGAAGAAAGCAACATCGCGTTTTGAGAGGCGGAGCGGATTTGGCCATCCAAATGTTGAACCGCGGAAGGTGAGAGACACAGACATCGTATATTCTCCGATGTCATAAACGGCGTAATTGCCTGCATTATCTGTAACGCGGACATCCAAATCGTAGTCACCCGAACGCGTCGGCAAGAAGTCAATTGACCACCGGCTCCAAGGTTCTTCTTCCGCATTACTGTCATCAACCGCTGGAACTGGGTCAATCGGTTGCTGATCGGGCCCGGTCCCTACAATTTCAACGAGCCACACACCGGAGGGTGGTACAGGAATTTCGCCTTCACCAATTCGCTGTGTGCCTCCCGGATCGCTGGCTGTGCCTTCTAACGGCAACGGCTCATCGGTCAACTCAGTTTCACCACCGTCACTGGTTATAGCAGCGGTAGGTTCACCTATTTCATAGAGAAATTGCGTCGTGATAGAGTCGGTTGGTGCGAATCCGAGGAGTTCGGAGTCATTTCCGATACTGGTAACTGTGACCTGATAATGTCCTTGGAATCTCAAACCATCGGACTTGAAAATGAGGGTATCTACGCCGTTTTGCTGCGTGCTACCAGAAACTTCGGATCCATCGGGTCCCCTAACAGTAATTTTTGATTGTGCGAGGTTAACCCCTAAGCCTGTGTCAAAGATTTTTGCTTGGACGACGACACCGCCAGTTGTAGAAACTGCAGTCGGATAATCCTCAGCATTGATGTCAATAAGCAGGGGTGTATCGTTGATAAGCAGTGTTCCGATATCAATCATGGGTGGACTGGTATCGTAGACGAAGACCTTTTGATAAGGTTCATCATCGTTTCCTGCGCGGTCTTTGGGGTTAACGGTAATTTGGTACTCGCCATCCGCGGAGCCGTTGTCTGCAAGCGGTACCGTGAGACGGAAGATAAGATTGCCTTGTCCATCGTCGTCAACTCGCCCTAAAATTTCAGTTGCATTCGGAGATAACCGCTCAAAAGTCAGCCACTTCTCGTCAAGATTTTCCCAATCAATTCCAGAGGCGTTGTCAGTAAGGTTGACGCGAATTTCTGTGAGCGAATTATTAACCCCGGGTTGTGTAACGACAAGATTAATCACATCATCGTTCTCAATTTCTGGTGACTGCGTGTCGTACATGAAGGTTAATCGTTGAACTTCGCCACTCCGTCCAGAAGCACTGATTGGTGTAAACTCAATGGTATAGCGTCCATCCTCGGAACCGTCAGTAGCGAGTGGACGTACCAGATTATAGATTAACCTACCAGATGCGCGCTGTTGCTGTCCCGCGACAACTTGATTATCCGGATTTAAGAGTCGCAGCGTTGAGAGATGATTTTCATCATCTGTCTCAAGTTCTACTTCTATCTGCTCAACCTCTTCATTCGTGAACGCTTCGTCCTCTGGTGCAGTAATCGGTTCCGTCGAAGTGATCGTCGGCAAGCGTCTTGAGAGTAGGAAATTCTGTTCAAAGAGGATTGCTTCCCCGTTCCCTGCCCTATCAACGGCTTGAACGCGGATGATATATCGCCCATCCTCAACGAGTTGATTCGTATTCAGTGTTAATGTCGTTGTGCCATTACTGACAAGTTCCCCAGATATTTCGTTTCCACTCGGGCTAACCAGTATCACCGTAGTCATTGCCCAATCAATACCACTGCCACCTTCATCATTAAGTGTTACCTGTATCTGTGTCAGGTCATCGGTAAGGAGTGCCCCATCAGCGGGTACCGTGCTGACAAGGGTCGGTGCTTGGGTATCATAGATGATTGAGTGTTCAACAGTGTAAGAGTTACCAGCTTTGTCTGCTAATTCAACAACAACGGTGTACTCACCATCCATACTGCCATCGAGGGGCAAGGGTTGGTTCAGTGTGAGAAAGAGTTGGTTTTCGGCATCATTCGTGAGTCGTGCGGGTACCAAGCTGCCATTCGCATCGCGAAGGCTGACTTTCTGATCCGACAATATGAGATCCGCGGGCCCCACATCTGAGACAGTGAATTGGAGTTGTGTTAAACTTCGGCTGATATAGGAGACGGGTTGACTTAAATCAATCGGGTCAGCGGCTATTATCTCTGGTTCTTGTGTATCATAAATGAACTCGCTGTAAGCAGTGTTGCCCGCACGACCGGCTTTATCAACAGGGAACACATATACGCTGTATCGTCCATCCGTCGTGCCATCCGTTGTGAGCGTTATCGGTTCCCAAACAAGCAGGCTAACGCCATCAGAACCTGTTGCGCCGGGAACGACTGTCCCGTCAAGGGTCGCCACCGTAATATCCGAACCATCACTACCGAAGTCTAATCCTGTCTCCGTTGGATCAAGGATCTCGGCACCTATAATCATGTTGTTTGCATTAACATAGGCGACATCACCACTTCCGATTGTCTGCGTGTCCCCTATAATAACAGAAACGACCCTTGGCAACGGTATATCCAGAATGAAAGCGTAATCAGAAGCAGCGGATGCAACATTCCCCGCTATATCTTGTGCTGTGACAGAGAGCGTATACGTGTCAATCTGATTCAATTCCTGAAAACTGAGTGTTGCCTGAGACACGCTATCATCTTCCAATGTGATCGGAATCTCCACACCTGCCGGTTCATCAGAAGTGCCAGCACTCATCAGCGTAATCACAGTATTATCAAAATTAACTCTCGTTGCCTCGTCAAATTGTAAAGTAATACTGCTAACAGGCTCCAAAATCTCGGTAACTGCTTGTGGGACAAGTTCTACCGGAGTCTCAATATTTACCGTGACGGAGGAGGGTCGAGGTGCTTGCGAGTCATAAATCAACGCATGCTCTGAATTTAAGGTATTACCGGCTCTGTCAACAAGGGATACTCTTACCGTATATGGACCATCCACACTCCCATCTCGAGCGAATGGGACAGAAAGCGTTAGGTAGAGTTGGCTCGTTAGTTCGTCGAACGTTAACGTTGCTGGAACCACACTGTTAGCAGCATCGATTAATTCAACCGTTTGCGCTTCTAAAAGCAGGTCCGCCGGTCCGACATCTTCAACCGTAAAGGTAAACTGTTCCAAACCGCCACCGATATAAGATATAGGTTGACTCAATACCAACGGAGCTGATGCGGTTATACGAGGGCTCTCCGTATCATAGATAAACTGACGATAGACGACAACTCCTTGCCTATCTGCTTTATCGACGGGTGTGATCGCCACGGTATACCTACCATCGACACTACCATCCGTCGGAAGCGATATGGGTTGCCATATCAATTGATTCTGCCCTTCAGCGCGCGTTTGACCTGGAACGATTGTCCCTGAAGGACCTGTCACAACGATGCTTGAACCGCCTTCACCCAACGCGAGTCCGACACCGGTGGTATCTACCAAAGTAGCAACTATTGTAGAATTATTACCGTTGAAAAAAACAACGTCGCCGACTTGTCCGCCCAATTCGACAGTATCTACACTCGGTAAATCAAATTCAAGCCGGAATGAGTATTGTACAGCCCCTTGGGCAACGTTACCTGCTATGTCTTGTGGCGTGACAGAGAGTGTGTACAAACCAGCCTGTGTCAATTCGACAAAACGCGCGGTAAACTGTGTAAGCCCATCCACTGAAATATTGAGCGAAATCGTTTGTCCATTAGGCCCGACCAAACGAACCTCAGTATTAGCGAAATCGACCCGGGTCGCTTCCTCAAATTGAAGCGTGACGCTGCTAATAAATTCCGAAATCTCAGTAATCCTTTGCGGAACAAGTTCCACCGGCGATTCAGTGTTTATCATAACTGATGAGAGTCGAGGCACTTGAGAATCATAAACGAAGGTCTGTTCCGACACTAAGATATTCCCCGCTCTATCAATAAGGGACACCTTTACCGTATATTCACCATCAGCACTGCCATCTTGAGCAAGAGGGGGGTCAAGCGTAAGATAGAGCTGATTGTTTATCTCGTCAGAAGTGAGCGTAGCAGCGACAGGTTCCCCTTGAGCATCAAGGAGCTCCACTGTCTGATCCTCGATCTCCAGATCGGCAGGTCCTACATCCTCAACAGTGAACTGAAGTTGTGTAAGCGGATCAGGGATATATGTAGCAGGTTGGTTCAACACTACCGGCGTAGCAGCGGTAATACGGGGTTCTTGCGTATCGTAAATGAATTGGCGATAGACGACATCACCTTGCCTACCGTCTTTGTCTTTCGGTGTGACGATGACGGTGTAACGACCATCAGCACTGCCATCGGTGGGAAGAACAATCGGAGTCCACGTCAACTGATTTGTCTCATCATTGGAAGTCGTAATACCCGGTGCGGGTAGCCCCGATTCAGTAGTGACAGTGATCGTTGATCCGCTATCGCTTAAGTCTAATTCAGCATCAGTTGAAGGCAAGAAGACAGCAACTATATTAGTAGATGCTCCATTTACGTAAACGAGAGAATCAGATTTGCCATCAACGAGAACAGAAATTACTTGTGGTAATCCCACCTCAAAATCGAGTTGAAATGGATAGATAAAGGCGCGTGTACTCTGATTTCCGAAAAGGTCCTGTGGGATGATTTCAAGACTATATTCCCCCGACTCATCCAATGTTGCGAAACTCAATGTCAAGACCCCTTCCCCATTATCGGATCGATTCAAGGCGGTTTCTGACCCATCTGCGTTTTTCAGCATGATAACCATACCGCTAAAGTCAACATCAGTAGCAGCTGCATCAAAATTAACAGTGATGCTGGAAATATCTTCATCGAAGGTTGTACTGGTATCCGCTATTAGTTCTTGTGATCCAATATAGACGCTTTCAATTGCAGGAAATTGGGTATCTAAAACAAGTGAAAAGTTCTGTGTAAAGCGTTGCCCGCTAAAATCGACAAATGTTGCGGTTACAGTGTATTCACCATCTGTGCTGCCATCGCCAGGGATTATTGCTTCAGTCTCCCAAGTCAACACGCTATTTGCTGTATCGTGTTCGACTTTCGTCTGCTCGACAGGTGCCCCTTGTGGATCCGTGACAATCAGCGTTGAGGCATCAAAGTCAATACCGGATCCGATGTAGCCACTAAGTTCAACGACAACCGTTGTCAAATCATTGATAGTTGTGGTTTCGGGGGTCGTTAACCGAATTTCAGGTCGGCTTTGGCTAACGAGATAGAAATCGCGTTGAGCAGTGACACCGACGTTACCGGCTAAGTCCGTTGGGGAGATTTCGATTGTGTAGGTGCCGTCATCGGAACCGTCTAAGGCAATCGGTTTAGCGAGTGTCAGGGTCGCAGCATTCGTGCCGTTACTTGTTATATTGACAGGGACCTCTACGGTGTTTCCGTCAACATCGCGCGTCAGTCGGAAAGTACTTGTAACGAAATCTATGCCGCTGGTTGCTTCATCAAGTAAGACCTGAACTTGCGAGAGTTGTGAGACGGTCGTATTGGCAGCTGGGACTGTGGAGACGAGCGCGGGGATCTGTGTATCGTAGACGAGTTCATATTTGTAAGTTTCGGTATTGCTGAGGGTATCGGTTGCCTGAACGTTGAGAACATAGCGTCCGTCTTGGCTTCCGTCTCGGCTTGTCAGCGGTGTTTCCAAGACGTAAATTAATTGGTTCTGTTCCTTCACGCGAATAGAGCGTCCCGGGAGTGTGTTAATCTGCTCATCTGTTCCGCGCGTCCCGAAAATCACACGAATATCTTTGTCCAGATCGACACCAACACCTGCATCATCAAACGTCGCGACAATCTGTAAAAGCGGCTGCGAATGGTAAATCGTATCTTGATTGAGTGTAAAGGGCACCGCTTCGTCAAGACCTAAGGTGACACGAGGCGCGAGGTTATCATAAATAAAAGGTATTTGTAAAGTTCCTGTTTCGTTCCCCGCCTTATCCCTTGCATTCACCTCAATCGTATATTCACCATCCATGAGACCATCTTTTCCGGAAAGCGGTGATAACAAAAACCAACGGATCTTATCAGTATCTGGTGGTTGTGTTTGCCTACCCAGCACAGCCCCATTGGGACCCGTGAGACGGATCGTGGAGGCAGAAAGATCGAGGCCGTCCGAAAGATTATCCCTGAGCGTTACCTCAACAAAATTTGTCCATTTGCTAACGCC
>JAAXHI010000402.1:0-10515 GCA_012270875.1 Candidatus Poribacteria bacterium
ATTGATAGAGATGGCAAATTAATTTCGCATAAAGCGAGAGGTGAAGATTTAGAACGGCTTGTAGTGGAAGCACTCAAGGACAAAACCGAGAATGAATAGCCTAATTTGTGTCTTGTAATCGAGGATTTACTTAAACCCAAGTAAGTTCCCATAGATATGGGAAATGTTCAATATTATTTCATAAGAAATTTGAAAAGGAGAATACGAAAATGAAAGCAATTTTGACTATGGCGATGATCCTGAGTTTACTAATGGCTTCTGTGAACGCAGATACACCTGCGGAAAAGCCGAGTGAAGATCTCACCGAGGCACAGAGCCAGAAAAACATGGAAATCTGCAAGCAGCATTTTCTCGAAATTCGCAAGGCGATTCAGGCATACAAAAAGGAACACGGGGATTTCCCAAAGAGTCTCTCAGAACTTCACCCGAAATATTTGCCAGATGCAAACCTCTTGCTTTGTCCTACAGATAAAGAGGGCGGCAAGCCAATCTCTTATTGGAACGCAGACCCAAAAATGCCTGTGAGTTATGGGTATGAGTTTCTTCCTAAAAACCGAGAAAAGAAAAATGAAACCCGTTTTGTGTATAGCGATAACATACCGCTTGTCCGATGTCTACATCACATCAACCCGGATAAAGTCTCTAAAGAAGGTCTGAACTTGAGTTTTTCCTTGAAAATTTACAAGTCAGATTATAATTGGAGCCCCGAAGATATATACGGTAGTCCCGAAGCCGCTATTGCTGCCTTTGAAAACGCACTTTCACAACACCCAGATGATCGGCGGTTCTTTGATCTCTATCCGATGCTTGTCGTCCTCTACACCAAGGTCGGAAACGAAAAATCAGCGGATGCCCTGATTGAAGGTTTCAAGTCACCAAGCATGATACCAGACAATAAGGGGTACCGCTCAGTGTTCGGGAAACTTAGGCGCGTGGGCCTCTACGAGGAGCTTCTTGAGATTTTTAAGACAGCTGAGCAGCAGCCCGACGACGGGGTTATCCTTTTCCGCCTTGCCCACATTTATGAGAAATTAGGCAATACTGAACTCGCCGAAGTTTACTATCGGAAGACCGACCCCAAATATGAATTGTGGGGAAAACCTGTGACAGACTTTGCCGCAACTGACCTTGATGGTAAGTCTATTTCGCTAAAGGACTATCGTGGAAAAGTTGTTTTGCTCGACTTTTGGGGCGTGTGGTGTGGTCCGTGCATCGCCGAAATGCCCAACCTTAAAAGGGTTTACGCCACCTATAAGGATCAGGGATTTGACATCATCGGTGTCAGTCTTGATGATGAAGAATCGGCACTGCGGGACTACATTAAGGAGAATGACCTCCAGTGGCGGCAGATTTACAGTGGCAAAAGGTGGGAGGAGGATCCACTTGCACAGCAGTTTAAAATTACGAGTGTTCCATCACAGTGGCTTATTGACAGAGATGGCAAATTAATCACGCATAAAGCCAGAGGGGAGAAGTTAGAAGGTCTCGTCGTGGAGGCACTCAAGGACAAAGCCGAGAATGAATAGGGTGTTTACTATGATAGATTTTAGCGGGCACCCACAAGGGAAAGAAACACCCAAGCAAAAACCCCCTACAAGGTTATCCATATATTTTGCTAATTCACCATAAATCGTCCTAACAACAGGAGTGGAGATAATGATAGACCTTCGTACCGTGCTAAGCACTTCAGCAACTGTTCCAGTGCAGGCGCATTGGGATCCGATCGAGAATACAACGCATAACTTGCCTTGGGCAACAGAGGCAAAGTTTAATCGATCCAAAGCACAGTGGCAAGAACCGGTGGACATAGCGTGGGAACAGTGGTTGAAGTTATTCAACCCTGGCCCCGCGCACCCGCTGAAGAACTACAGCACAACGGATTTTCAAGTCTTTCTTCCACCATCAACCGCTAATGTCGGAGATGTCTGGGACTTGGATTCAGAGGGGATTCTTCCATTTCTTCGTCAGTTTCATCCAGGCGCGACTCAGAAGGAGGCGAAAGCGTGCTTACGGGCACTTTCGTCCAAATACGCTGACATCGTTTTCCGAATCCATGCGCGCTTTACGCTGAACGCGTCCATTGATGCCTACTTGAGACCAGCGCAATTTACCGGACATCTAATAATCAATCGCGACACTGGCACGATTTGTCAATGGACCTTATCGCTTCCGAACCGCAATAGTAATGTAGATATGGGTGCTTTTAGAAGTTTCGATATAGGGTTTGTGCCTCGTATGGAACTCTGTAGTTTATCGGAGACGCAGCCAGAACCGATTGCTTGGGAAACCGCTATCACTGCGGAAGCAGTTGAGAAGAAGTTTGAGAACGTGCTTTACAAGTTCACTGAAATTGAGTGGACTCCTATTGAAGATGTGGTTGAACTTGCGAAAGCCTCGAATCGCCCGATTCATGCGGTGCTTTTATTCGGTGTACTCGACGATGAATCCTGCTGAGGGACGGGCAAATCTTTGAGAGCGGGTCCGCTCTCCTCACCGAAAATTATCAATTTGCTCAACACGCACTTTGTGAACGTCTGGGTCTTGCTCAGAGATGTGCCTGAGCTGCAAGCAGGTGCTAAAGGCGCAAATGCAGCCGCCTTGGCAACGAAACTCCGACAACATTACGCCAGTGCTGTGGACATTCTGACACTCACCCCTAACTTGGAAGTGATTGAACATCTGTCCAGTTGGAACTTATACCATCCCTACTATTCGCATCGTAGTGAGGGAATGCCTCGATATTTAGAATTGTTAAGATCCTCTGCGGGGGTGGAAGTTACAGCACAAGAATTGAGCGAAGACCTAAACGAGACACCCCATGAAAAATCTATTGCCGATTTGGAAGCGAAACTTCAGGGACAGCCGGACCATGAAAGTCTTTTGGATATCTACCCGATGCTTGCCCGTCTCTATATTGAAAGTGGACGGGAAAAAGATGTGGATCAACTTATCGACCGTTTCAAAGTTATCATGAACCCTGAAAATTTTCAAGATCACTTGACACTCAGTTATCTGCTTAAGAAGGCAAATCGGGATGAGGATGTGCTTCAACTTTTTAAGAAACTTGAAGTGCAGTACCCGGAAAATCGTAGTATACCCAGAAGAATTGCTATGATCCATGAAGAATTAGGCAACACCGAACTCGCAATGGAATATCTCAGCAAGATCAAGCCTCCATTGGCGTTGCTTGGAAAACCCGTTCCCGATTTTTCCGCGACCGATCTTGATGGTAAGCCGATTTCGCTCCAGCAATATCGCGGGAAAGTCGTCTTACTCGATTTCTGGGCGGTCTGGAACAGTTTCTGCATCGGCGATATACTGAATGTCAAAAGGATTTACAACACTTATAAAGATCAAGGATTTGATGTTATTGGCGTGAGTCTTGACACTGACGAAGCGAAGCTGCGCAACTTTCTCAAGGAAAATAACATCCCTTGGCGGCAGATTTACAGTGGGCGAGAAAAACAGTGTCCGCTTGCGCAACAGTATGATGTTAAATCTCCAGCACGGTGGCTTATCGGCAGAGACGGCACGTTGATTGCCCACGAAGCCAACCACAAGCTGATCACCCGTGAAGGCGGAGCAGCGGATTTAGAGCAGTTAGTTGCAGAAGCAGTGGCAGATAAACCCAAAAACCGATAGCGATGTTCTACGGAAAAGGCGCGGTTCAAAACCGCGCCTATATATTTGTAGCAAGGTCATTCAATTGTATTTCTCGTAGATGTTAATACTTAATATATGTTATGCTTTAAAACAATTCGCAGAATTTTTCGCAGCCTGTCGCAGCCTGTCGCAGCATTTTGCTAAAAAGTTTCGCCCCGGATCCTGAAAAAAGACATCCAATCCAATAATTTATTAAAATTGAATGGTCCCAATATTTGTAGTAGAAAGAGTGGATTTGCATTCCGAGTTATGCTATCATAGGTGAAATAGATATTCCCTATTGAGGTGATAAATGAAACTCGGTGTATCCACTTATTCTTATTGGCATTTCAAACCTGAACGCGTACCCATTGAGCATGTCATTGAAGCAGCCGCACGGCTCGAACTCGACGGCATTGAAATCTTGCATCAACAGATGGCATCTGAAGCGAACCCGTATCTTCAGAAACTGAAACGACTCGCTTTCACCCATGGACTTGATCTGTACGCGCTTTCCATCCATCAAGGCTTCGTCTCACCGGACGCGGCGACACGCCAAAAAAACATCAATCACACCATCCACTGCATCCGATTAGCACATGAACTCGGTATCCCTTCAATCCGTCTCAACTCAGGACGGTGGGGAACTGTTCCATCCTTCAACGAATTGATGAAATCCGAAGGACAAGAACCGACGCTCCCCGGACACACGGAAGATGAGGCGTTTGAATGGGTCATCGCATCTATCGAAGAATGCCTTCCAGACGCTGAAAAATACGGGGTCATCCTCGGACTTGAAAATCACTGGGGACTCACTTGCACACCTGAAGGTGTGAATCGGATCGTTTCTGCTATCGACTCAGAGTGGTTGAAGGTGACGATGGATTGTGGAAATTTCCTCTCAGACCCGTATCAAAAACTGGAACAGATTGCGGCTGAAGCCGTCCTCGTCCACGCGAAAACCTATTACGGCGAAGGTGAATGGTATACACTGGATCTGGATTACACTAAGATTGGCGAAATTCTAAAAGATGTCGGATTCCAAGGATATGTATCCATTGAATTTGAGGGGAAAGCGGATGCACATGTCGGCGTTCCACAGAGTGTGGAAATGCTTCGCGAGGCACTCACTATATAGCAATACATAACCTGTTCAGACAACGGATAACGGTAAACGCGTTTTCCTTGGGAGAATCTGCTATGCTCAGAAAAATTGTAATATCAATTTTGACTTTCGCGCTGCTTGGAATTATTGGAGGAACCGCTACAATGGCAGACACTGGAGAAATGGCAGGCACAACAAACGCTTCAGAAGCCTGGCGCGCTTTGCAACGCCTACAGACCACCGCGACTGTCCTTCACACCGTCGCGCACCCGGACGATGAAAACGGCGCACTCTTGACGTGGCTCAGCCGCGGACAGGGAATCAGGACGGCATTATACTCAACCACCCGTGGCGAAGGCGGCGCAAACCTCATCGGCCCCGAACTCTTTGACGCGCTCGGAATCGTCCGAACAGAAGAACACCTCGCTGCTGTCCGCTACTACGGCATTGATCTCTTTTTCAGCAGTGCTGTCGATTTCGGCTATTCCAAACGACTTGACGAAACTCTGGAGAAGTGGGATTATCAGATGCTCTTGGAGGATATGGTGCGTCTGATTCGGTACTACCGACCGGATGTTATCATCTCTCGGTATCAAGGCAATCGCCGAGATGGATACGGACACCATCAAGTCTCTGGCGTTGTAACGTTAGAAGCGTTCAAGGTCGCAGGCGACGCGACCCGTTTCCCAGAACACCTCGCCGAAGGACTGCAACCGTGGCAACCCAAGAAACTCTACATTAACCGTTCCAGATGGCGACGCAGTAACACCGAAACCGCTGATACACCCGTTCTACAAATTGATACCGGTGAATACAACGCCTTGTTAGGACTCTCTTACGCACAAATCGCGCGACAAGGCCTCAGTTACCAGCGTTCACAAGGTGTCGGACAGACGCGCGCCTCTAAAGGATCCTCGGTCACCGAACTGCAATTAATTGATACAACACTCCCCGATCAACTCAAGAAACCTGAAGATAGTCTATTTGATGGGCTTGACACCACAATAATGGGTATGGCAAAACTCGCCAATACACCCGTATTGAATGCCGAATTTACGCAGCTTCAGGAAAGCGTTAACGCCGCAGGACATGACTACAATGCCCGACATCCGTGGACAGTCGTCCCTCACCTTGCTATAGGACTGAAAACGACGCGCATCTTAATGAAAAAGATACAGGATTTAGATCTTGACGACAGTGTGCGAGCACATCTCCTTTTCCTACTCAGGAACAAGGAACAAGAATTTATGACCGCCGCGAACGCTGCACTTGGACTGTCTCTGGAGGTGCTTGTTCAACCCACGGGTAACCGCTCCTCCGAAACCTTCACTGTTGCGATTCCTGGGCAAAAGTTCTCAATCGGAATGCGAATGGTGAACCCTGCGCCGATTGCTGCCGAATTCGTCAACGCCTCACTCCACACACCTGAAGGTTGGAACGTAAGCCAAGCGGAAACAGATGCGGATACAGAAGATATAGGGACTATACCGACAAACGAACCCGTCTCTATTGCGTTTGAAGTAGAAGTGCCGCAGAACGCAGCGTATACGCAACCGTATTGGACCCGCGAATCTGAATACCATGACGCTGTTTATACACTTAATCAACCAGAACACCGCTTTCTACCTGCCGCACCGCCTGATGTTCACGGCGTTGTAACCTATCGCGTGGACGGTGTAGACTTCACGCTAACACGACCAGCCCAAACGCGTTCGATTAACCGACCTTGGGGTGAAAAGCGGCGTTTGTTAACAGTGGCTCCAGCGATTAGCCTATCTGTCTCGCCGCATATCGGGGTTATTCCAATTTCTGGATCTGCAACGGCAGACAAGCAGATTACCTTCACCGCAACAGTGGAGATGCTCAATAACGTAAAGGGTGAAGCAGAAGGGACATTGGCACTTAAATTACCGGACGGATGGCAGGCAGCACCTGAAAACGCGCCTTTCGCCTTTACACACGAAGGGGCAAGCAAGACTTTTACTTTTCAAGTATCCGTCGAGAATGTGGAAGTCGGCAAAACGCACACACTTCAGGCAGTCGCTACATACAACGGCAAAGAATACACGACCGGTTATCAAACGATCGAGCATCCAGACCTTGAGCCGCGGCATCTCTACCGTCCTGCCACAATGACGCTTTACAGTATCTCACTCAAGCTTCCAGAAGATATGAGCGTCGGCTACATCATGGGGGTAGGCGATAAAATCCCTGAAGCTTTGGAACAGATTGGGATTGATGTAGAGATGTTAGGCACGGAAGAACTCCGTACGGGTGATTTGAACCGATTCGATACGATTCTTATCGGTATCCGAGCGTACGCTGTGCGACGCGACCTTATCGCTTATAACAGCAGGCTCCTCGATTACGTGCATAAAGGGGGCAACCTTATCGTCCAATACCAGACCCCAGAATTCGATGCAGCACCTTTTGGTCCCTATCCTTACACAATGGGTAGACGCCCCGAGGAGGTCTCGGAAGAGGATGCCCAGGTAACTATTTTGATGCCGGACACCCCAATCTTACAGTATCCGCATCAAATTACGGAGGCAGATTTTGATGGATGGGTCGAGGAGCGCGGTTCTAAATTCCTGACGGAATGGGACGAAAATTATCAGGCACTCCTCGCTTGCAACGATCGCGAACAGGAACCACAACACGGCGGACTACTCTACGCACAATATGGGGAAGGCACCTATACTTACGCTGCGTATGCCTTCTATCGACAACTGCCCGCAGGTGTAGCAGGCGCGTACCGCCTTTTCATCAACTTGCTAACGCTTGGTCAGTAGGGGCGAGGTTACCTCTTCCCTACGCATCGTCCCAGGGTGCTACATCACCAACAGGCACCGGTGCAGGAAAACGGCTCACGACATCAACAGGTCTGCCCAAATCTGACGACTCAATCACGCGTTCACATATCTCTAATGCGTGTCGCGCTTGCGCGCCGTTGCACCGCGGATTTCGGTCAGATCTAATCGCGTCTGCGAAGTCAGCGACCCCTTTGCCCCAGTCTAAACCGGTAAAGGCTTTCGGCGGCGAGGGTTCATCTTGCCATCCACCTGACGGGGTAAATTTCTTGATACCGCGCCCGTCATCATGTGCTTGAAGGGAGAAACCGCCTGCCGTACCGTGAATTTCATAAGGCGGGATTCCAGAAACAACAGTAAAACTGTGATAGATAAATCCGTGCGCGCCGTTCTCGAATTCGAGAACGGCGAATCCGTGGTCTTTTTCGTTTATCTCAAATTCAGTACCTTGACGCGGACCTTGGGTTAACACCCGTTTTGGCACAGCGACGCGAGCGAACCCATGCACGGTTTTCACGGGAGCAATCATCGTCGTCATCGTTGTTAGCGGATAAGGCGCAACGTCTCGGAACGGGCCGGCATGCATCAGGAACGCATCGGCACTCGGATGCCAATGTTCCAATGGCCCCCCGAAATTCCCAATCGCAGAGATGACATCGCCTATTTCACCGTCACGGATCCGTTGCCAGACGTTTTGCTGCACATAACCGAGAATCGCTGATGGCGCACACGCGAGTTTCAAACCGTTTGCTTCTGCCGTCTCTACGAGTTCGTTCGCCTCATCGGTCCGGATGGAAATCGGTTTTTCAGAATAGACGTGTTTCCCTGCCTTCAGTGCCGCCAATGAGACAGGATAATGAGAGATATGAAGCGTTAAATTCACAATCGCTTCTACATTCGGATCGTTTAGGACTTCCTCAAGCGATTTGTAGACGTGTCCACCGTCGCGTTCTGCCAACGCCGAGGCGCGCGCCTCATCTTGGTCATAGAAGCCGACCAATTCAATGCGGTGCGGATACGCTTGGCAACGCGGCTGATAGCCGCCTGCAGAGATCATACCGCACCCGACAATCACCGTGCGGACTGGAGTTGTATTAGACATTCAGTATACTCCTTGTGATGTGTATTATTTTCTCACGACATAATGAGACTTAAAGTTTATCAGATGCAGTTATTTCTGACAAGTTTATATTATTGGTCCCAGAATATCTCTTGTAGGAGGGATCTCCGAATCCCGACGCTCCAAAATCCGAGAAATCTGCCCAATCCATGTCATCCGAGATTCGGATTAACTAACAACTGATAACCCACTGACTACTCTCACTGCGAAGTATGCCGATGGCTGATGGCTAAATCCCAATTTTCTCTTGACGCAAAAGGTTCTTTCAATGTAATATATATTGATGTAATATGCGAAACAATATCACTAAATATTGAGGTATCCGTGTGTTAAAATATCACCGACTTGCGTTCATCGCTATTTTAGGCTGCTTAATACTGCCCGGATGCGCACTATTGCGCGACACATCGCAGACGGAAGCATATAACCGGTTCGCAATACGCGCCGCGCAGGCGCAGCTCTGGAATGAAGCCATCTTTCGGTGGAAGCAGGTCATCGATATCGATCCAGATGATTCAAAGGCACATAACAACCTCGGTGTGGCTTACGAAGCCGTCGGAAACATGGACAAGGCTATCGCTGCGTACCAGCGTGCAGCGGAATTAGAACCTGATAATAAGTACTACAGACTCAACTATCGACGCTGTCGTATACACCTTCGGCGGAGTGGTGTTGACGCGAAAGAGGCGTTACACGTAGAAGAAAAATTAGAGCCTACAGAACAGTGAGAATACCGATATGCAAACAGGAAAAAAGATTGGAATCCTATTGGCAATTCTGACGCTTTGCGGATGCGGCAAAGATGTGACCCGCGTTTCTATTCCGGTGAAAGTTGAATCTGAAATCGACATTAGCCGATATTCTAATTTTGCCGTTCTACCGTTTGTGCCTGAAAAAGAAGCGGCACGCAACGAAAAACTCCCCGAAGACATCGGCGGGGAAATCGCTGCAATACTTCGTAGAGGTTTAGCACGCCAAAAACACTTTGAGGTCGTCAGCACGCAAGAGACAGCGAGACTGCTCATAGGAGAAACCGTCGGCGAAGACTGGCTCGCTAATACAAAACGTTTGACGCAACTTGGCGAGTATTTTGAGGTGAAAGGGATTATCGTCGGCAGCTTTCGCTTCTATTCAGATAGCCGCCCAAGACGGTATTATGGCGAGCGTTACTCCGTTCAACGCCAACGCTATGTGATGGATTACCAGGACTATATGCAGAAGACCTATCTGCTCTCACTTAGAGTGATGATTATTGATGTCGAAACCGAGCAGATTATTTGGGACGAGTCTTACCGGCGGAGCACCGCTGAGGCACATACGATTGGCTCTTTTATTTTCTCGCAAGCGGGTCCACAGGCAAATACGATGCGGGAACTCGGTAAACGCGCCGCATTAGAATTTACGCGTCAAATCTCCCCACACTATGAACAGGAAGATAGGTATCTGGTAAATTAAAAAACTGCGAAACAGTGTGTGGTATCATTCCAAAAAAGGGTAAAAAGTGTGAAAAAAAATAAAAACAGCATCCTCTCTGAAAAGCGCGCCAACAATACACGACAAATATTGGGTCGATATACCCTTCATATCCTCGTCCTTCTGGGTCTACTGGTACCGCATGTTGGATGGTCACAGGCTTTTGGAAAAAATAAGATTACTGGGCAACGCTTTGATTGGCACATCCATCGCACCGAGCATTTTGATATACATTACTATCCGAGCGAAGCGAAGCTGGTGCCTATCATGGCTGCGATTGCCGAAGAGGCTTACGAACAACACAGCGAAGATTTTGAACACGAACTCCGAGATAGGACACCGCTGATCCTTTACAAATCTCATAA
>JAAXHI010000402.1:10608-16538 GCA_012270875.1 Candidatus Poribacteria bacterium
CACGCCCGCATTTACAGCGGCGAGTTCTTGTATTCACCACCGATCTGGTTCATAGAGGGAATGGCAGACTATTTCGCCGAAGATAACGATGCTATCGGGGAGATGGTCGTTCGTGATGCGAGTATGAACAATAACATTGTGCCGTTGCCACAACTCCAGAATTTTAACCGACTCAGTTCACCGTTTATTGGGTATAAGTTGGGACAATTGGCGGTGGCGTATCTCACGGAAACTTATGGGCGCGAGAAAATTGCTGAGATTTTGCAGGGATTGCGCCAGAGTCGCACGAAAGACATCGACAGGGTTTTCAGGGAAGTCCTCGGTGTGGAACTCGAAGAATTCGATAAGGCGTGGCGACAGACAATGCGAAAACGCTATTGGCCCCTTATCGTAGACCGGGAATTGCCCGATCTTGTCGCGAAGAATCTTACCGAGAACGCGCGATATTCGCATAATATTAAGCCTGTCTGGTCACCGAGCGGCGATATTATTGCTTACGTCACAGGCAACGACGGATTTCTTGAGATTGTCCTGATGTCCGCAAAAACCGGTGAACGTATTGAGCGGGTCACGAAACAATTTTTCCGTGAGAAGTATGAGGAGATCCGGACGGATTTCAGTGGATTCGGCAGAAGCCTCGCCTGGGCACCCGATGGCGACAGGATCGCTTTTGTCGCCAAGCATCACGACGCTAACTACCTTCTTGAAGTCAATATCCTGACAGAGGAACTCACGCAATACTTCAAACTCGATTACGATAACGTCACCTCACCAGACTATGATGGCAGCGGCGAGCGGGTCATTTTCTCGGCACTAAAAGAGGGACAAACAGATCTCTACATTATTGAACTCCTGACCGGTGAAATTGAGCGGCTCACTTTCGATTCATTTAACGATACGCATCCGTCATGGCACCCAACAACCCGTAAAATTGTCTACACCTCCGAGCGCGGCGGCAAAAATAGACTCGTGTTGATAGACCTTAACCGTGGAACAGAACGCGTGTTAACCAACGGCACCTATAATGCTATCAGCCCAACATGGACCCCAGACGGAGAATCAATTCTCTTCTGTTCGGACGGACAAAGCATTTATGATATATATGAACTCGGAATTGTAGAGAAAGCGAACATCGAAGAAGGGACGGTTACGGAAGCCGAAACACAACCTGAACAGCAGGCTAATAATACGGCACAAGACGTATCGCTGTTCACTGAAGACGATGGAACAGAACTCGCAGACCGAGTGTGGCAGGTGGAACTGACGCGTCTTACCAATATGATGACAGGCTGCTTCAATCCGAGTTTGTCTCCTGATGGGAAGCAGCTGCTGTTCAGTGCCTATCAGAATGGGAAATACGATGTCTGCACTATGCTGACTTCCAAAACGATTCAAGAAAAGGTCGAGGTCACAGACATAGCAGCCCCTTCAGACATTTTGACAGCGGAAGAACCGGAGAATTATAGGATAGCGAAACGGAAATATAGCACAAAATCCTCTTTCGCCTTAGATGCGATTTTCCCGGATTTCACTTTCGGTGCTGATGGCATCCTGAGGAGCACGGTGCAAATCGTCGGCAGCGATATGTTGGGCAACCACCGTATCGGGGTCAGTGTTATGAACCAGTCGAGTTATCTTGCCCCAGATTTCATCGCACAATATGGGTTTTTGACGCACCGAACCGATGTCGGTGCGATGATTTACAACTATCATGAATATCATATTTTAGGCGGCATCCAGACGAGACGCGGTATCTTACAACGGATTACCGGACTCGGGACGTATCTCAATTATCCATTTGACAGATACCATCGACTTGATCTGAACTTTTCAATGTACTCACAGCCGTTTTCTTTTAACTATCAAACAAGCCAGCCGTTGGATCCTTATGACGATAGAGGCTTACTCACAACAGGCTCTATCGCGTTTGTTGGAGATACAACGATGTGGCGAGAATGGTCTCCGTATACCGGTTCACGCTATCGTATTCAACTTGAACAGTCTTTCCCGGCACTCGGCAGTGAATTGTCGCTAACAAACGTTATCTTTGACGCGCGACGCTATTTCGGTCTCGGCAGACGTTCTACGATTGCAGCGCGATTGTTGCTCGGGGGTAGTTTCGGTAATGACAAATCCTATTTCTATCTCGGTGGGATTGACACCATACGCGGCTATGATTACGAGGCGTTAGTCGGCACCCGCATCGGCTTGATCAACTTAGAAGTGCGTATCCCTTTGATAGACGCACTCCACTTTGGCTGGCCCGTCAGGTGGTCGATCGGGGGTATCCGCGGTATTGCTTTCGCGGATCTCGGAGGCGCGTGGTCAGATTGGCAGTATGGACCGGAGAACCGTTTTGATATCTTTGTCCGAGATGAAGAAGATAAACGGATCCGGCTCGATGATGTCAAAGCCTCGATTGGGATCGGAATGCGACTGCAACTGGGTCTGTTTTCAGTAGATTTCGCTGCGGCGCGAAATACGGACCTCACTCGACTGGAACCCGGTTTCAAATATCACTTCGGATTGGGGCAAGCTTTTTAATAGCCGTCAGCAATCGGCATGCTTCGCAGTGAGAACAGTCAGTAACAAGAGACTTTGGAACTTTCATAAACCTCTTAACTGATGGCTGAAAGGTTTTTCATGCCTCGCAGTGAGAGAAAACCGTCCTGACTGCTGACGGCTACTAAAGGAGAAATATGGAATCACGAAATAAACGCTTTATGATCACTATCGTCGTCCTCGCGGTTATTGGTGGATTAGGTGCCATCTGGGTTAACCTGTACCCCGATTATCTCTGGTTTAAGATGGTGGATCATTTTGAAGTTTTCAGTAAAATTCTTAAGACAAAAATCCTCGTCGGCGTAATTGTTGGACTCTGCTACTTAGCCATTCTTTTGCTAAACCTCTTCTTAATCTATCGCTTCACACCAGCACATCTGAGTCCGGCTTTTATGGGAGGTATGGACTTCACGGGTGACGCCTCGAGTAATCCAGGGGATACGCGAAAACTTATTTACGGTGGGTTGATGTTCCTCGCAATACTTTTCAGTATCCTGATGGGGTATACAGCGAGTGATCGGTGGGAGATTTATCTGCGCTATACGCACTCAAACGAACTCGTCTTTCCTGCTGCCATACCTATTATCGCAGAAGAAACCATTGATTCAAACGAAATACCTGTCACACAATTGGAACTCCAAGCAAAAAACATCAAAGTTGGGGATCCGGTGAACGTGCAGATAGATGGCACAAATCAGGATGCCAGCGTTGAAGCAGTATTGGAAAATGCGATCCGATTGAACACGAATGTCCAAATAGAGCTGGGACAAAAGGCGTTTCTCACGTCCCCTGCCCGCGATCCGATCTTTAAAAAGGATGTCGCTTTCTACGTCTTTGAAATGCCTCTGTTGCGCTATATCTGCGGGACACTTTTTGGCATCTTTATGCTGGTAACGATATTTGCAATCGTCATCTATTTTTTCCACGGGTTGATCACAGGCGATACCAGTCAGTTCCGGTTCCGTCCGCCTTTCAACGTCAAGGCACATCTATTTACACTCGTGGGTGTGACACTCCTCTTTCGGGCATGGAACTATAAGTTCGTTATGTATGACCTGCTGTACGCCTCAAATAATGTTGTGCGGGGCGGGGGTGGATATGCTGCTATACAGGCACGCCTGCCTGTCCTGAATATTATGCTCTGGCTCACAATCGTCTGCGCACTGATTTTCATCGTTAGCATCTTCTTAAAACGCAATACTTATGCTTTCGGTGGATTCATTGTATTTTTCGTTGCCGGTTTCCTTGGACAAGTCTATCCAGCTGCGATACAGAGTTGGCGGGTTGAACCCAACAAACAGGTGTTAGAGGCAGATTATATCAACTATAACATCAAAGCGACGCTCCAGGCTTACGGCTTAGCTGAAAACACGGTAACTGAAGAGGAATATCCACTAACAGAACAACTCAGCTACGACGATATAACCAGTGTCGAAAACGCCCCTGTTTTTAACAGTATCCGCCTCTGGGACTGGCGGCCCCTGCGCAGAGTCTTCCGGCAACTCCAAGAACTGCGTTCACAGTATGACTTTAACGATGTCGATATCGATCGCTATATCGTTGACGGCGAAACTCGGCAAGTGATGCTTTCCGGCAGGGAACTTGATATTAATGAGCTTGAAGAAATCAGAGATGATTGGTATAAGCAAACCTATGTCTACACCCATGGATACGGTGCAGTTGTGAGTCCTGTAAATGAAATTGATAAGGGCAAACCCAACATGTACATTCAGGAATTGCCACCGATCCAATACAAAGAAGAGTGGAACCACCGCTTTACCGAAACGCCGGGCCCCCGCATCTATTACGGAGAACGTACCAACCGATATGTCATCGTAAATCCTGACCGCCCAGAACCCCTCGAATTTGATTATCCACAAGATGAACAAAAATACGCCGAATACGCGTATCAGGGGAAAGGAGGCGTACTATTGAACTCTTTCTGGCGGAAAATGGCGTATATGCTTAAGTTCAATAACGAAATTAACTTCGTCCTGCCGGGTGAAATTTCATCGACAAGCCGGATCCTTTACAACCGGAATATCAAAAAACGGATTCATAAAATCGCGCCGTTCTTGCGATACGATGGAGACCCCTATATCGTTATCCATAACGGTAGACTCGTCTGGATGATTGATGCTTATACGATCACACATCGGTACCCGTATTCTGTTTCTATGAGAGAGTTCGACGACGAGAGAAGAAGACGGCTCGCAAATGCGCAAAGCGATGATGAGTCATGGGGTAACTACATCCGAAACGCTGTCAAAGTTGTCGTCGATGCTTACGACGGCACCGCCGAATTTTACATTATGGAACGCGAACGGGATCCGATTGTGGAATGTTATCGCAGAATCTTCCCGAACCTTTTTAAGCCGTTTGAAGAGATGCCCGATGAACTCAAAGCACATATTCGGTATCCGATGGCTATGTTCCTCATCCAAGCCCGTGTCTATCAGGATTACCACATGAAGGATCCGGTAACCTTCTATGCGGGTGAAGATAAATGGGAAATTGGGAGAGAACTCTACGACAATACAGACACGCAAACACAGCAAGTACCACAGCAACCGAGAAGCCCATTCGCTCCGCAACAGCAGACCGTTCAACGTCCAGCGTCAGAAGGGCAACCCGTTGAACCTTACTATGTCGTTCTCAAGCTACCCGGTCAAGAAAAATCCGAATTTATGCTGATGCTGCCCTTCACACCACTGAATAAACCCAACCTTACCGCATGGCTTGCCGCGCGGTGTGATCTGCCACAATACGGGCAGATTCTCGTTTATCGATTCCCAAAAGGGAAACAGATCGCAGGTCCGATGCAGGTGGAAAACTTCATTAGCCAAGAACCCGAAATCTCTCAACAGATCAGCCTCTGGAATACGCAGGGATCCCGTGTTCTCCGTGGAAATCTCTTGATTCTTCCGATGAACAACTCTCTACTCTATGTTGAACCGATCTACATTCAGTCCGAAGATGAAAAGACCGCGATTCCCGAACTGCGGCGGGTTGTTATCGGATATGAAAACGAGGTCGTTTGGGGGGAGAGTCTTGATGAAGCGCTCCTCAAAATGTTCGGACAGGGAACACGCTTCCAAACGACGGAGGCGACAGCGATAACTGAACTCTCACTGCGAGGCAAAGCCGATCCCGGCACAGATCAGATGCCCTCATTACAAGGACTCGCTAAGCAAGCGAACCTCTATTTCAATCAGGCGCAAACGGCACAGCGCGCTGGCGATTGGGCAGAATATGGACGCTTGCAGCAACTTTTAGGGGAGACTTTGCAGCAGCTTACCGGAAATACACAGTAAAGAAGCCGTCAGTTGTCAGTGAAAGCGGTATTTAAGTGAGGGTGTTTCATAAAT
>JAAXHI010000269.1 GCA_012270875.1 Candidatus Poribacteria bacterium
GCGTCAAAATAGAGATGATGAAAATTGTATGCTGACCACTCGCCATCGAAACCGAGTCGATGCTGTCCGGGTGGAATGTAAGAATTATTAGGGTCGTTGTGTCTTCCCAACTGATTTGCCCACAGATGCCATTTCCCGATGTAACTCGTCTGATACCCGTTGCGATGTAAAACATGTCCGAAGCAGTCGTGATTTGGGTTCATACGGAGTTCATTAATCGCCATGCCGGTGCTACTGGCGTATTTGCCGGTAAAGAGTGAGGCGCGATACGGCGCGCACATCGGACTGCCAGAGACAGCGTTACAGAAATTCGCACTCTCTGTAGCAAGTCGATCAATATTAGGTGTCTGTGCGCGATCATCACCAGCATAGCCACACGATTGGTAGCGGAGTTGATCCGCGAAAACATAGACGAGATTGGGACGCTTTTCAATTGAACGAGACATCAAAATATTCCCTTCGATTTGTGATGTCTACAGCATAGCAGATCTCAGCAGATCCTTCAAGGCAAAACGCTGCGTTCAGAAGTGGTTGGCTACGGATTAGGAGGCTGCCTCCACTGTCCGTCAGTGACTTGATTGATCAGAATGCGGGCTTTTTGACTTGCGCGAACTTGTTTTTCGATTTCAACAGGATCCCACTTTGCTAACAGTTGCGCTTCAAACTCTCGACAAATCGTCTGATACGCTTCGTCATTGGCGAGATTCTGAAATTCATTCGGATCGTTAACGATGTCGTAAAGTTCTGGTGGGTCGCCGAGGCTATAGTTGAATTTATACTGCCCTTTCCGTATCATCGCCATTGGTCGTTCAACGCCGTGTGCAAGGTATTCGGAGAACGCGAAATCTTTCCAATCGCTTGCGGCATCTTGTATCAAAGGCAGTAGACTGTCTCCATCAAGTTGGCGGATGGGTTGTGCACCCGCAATATCAACAAACGTCGCCGTTAAATCTACAAGCGAAACTACTTTATCAATACGCTTACCCGCGGACATCTGATCAGGGAACATAATCTGTAGTGGGACGCGAGCGGATGCCTCATAGAAATTCGATTTCCGCCACATCCCGTGCTCGCCGTTCATTTCGCCGTGGTCGCTGGTATAGATGACGATTGTATTCTCCAACTGCCCGGTCTCCTCAAGTGTCTTGAGCAAGTTGCCAATCTTTTCGTCGAGATAGGTAATTAATCCATAATAGCCAGCGCGTCCTCGTCGGACGAGTTCTTCGGGGAAGTCTACACAACCGAACATACGCCGCATCCGTTGATAAACGGGATGTTGGTTTTCAAGGTGTCCCTCTGGAATGTCGGGGAGATCAATCTCGTCAAGTGGGTAGAGGTCCCAAAATCGCTGTGGCACGACGAGCGGGAAATGTGGCGTGATAAACGAGACATTGAGTGCCCACGGTTGTTCCTGTCGTGCCGGGTCTCGGAGATATGCCAAAGCCTCCGCTTCCGCGAGGTCATCAATTTCAATCTCTTCAGTTGTTCCCGGACGTGCCTGTGAAAGTCCTTGCCATGGACGCTGTGCGGGTGGTGTCCCATTGTCCCAGTCGATAAGTCCGTGCTGTCGTTCTGCGTGTAGGTCGCGGGCGAGTTGGGCACGGAATCCGTGGAGTTGGTCCATACCGCCGAAGTGTTGTTTTCCCGATAGCACAACATCGTAGCCTACGGCGCGAAGACTGTGTGCCCATGTGACAGCATCTGGACGCAGTGGTGCAGCGTTGTCCCACGCGCCAATTTTATGGATATACCGACCTGTCATAAACGACATCCGAGACGGCATACAGAGCGGTGAATTGCAGTAGGCGTTCGTGAAGGTAACACCGTCTTCCGCGAGCCTGTCCATGTGCGGTGTTTGGACGAGCGGATGTCCGTAGGGGCCACTGTACATCGGTGCGTGTTCATCGGACATGATGATGAGGAGATTGGGACGTTCTTTTGTGGACATAGTATTCCTAAATTTCAGAGTATTCAGAGTAAACACGAAAAAACAATATGTCAAAAAATAGGCGAAACCTCACGTCAGACGTAGCTTTGTAGGAACATCGGGAGAAACGGAACTCAGAACTACTCTGAAATTAACAAGGCACTCGCGATCCCCTAATTTTCACTGCGATTATCTCTCTCACTTCCTACAGCTTTCAGCATTTCAATTGGTTAATTTTTACCCACGGCAAAATCCTAACTTGATTCTCCTACTTTGGGGAGCAATTCTTGGAGATAGTAGGCAGGAACTACAAAGTTAGGGTTCTGAAACCGCCCTTTTATTTTCATCGGATGAAGTCCTACTCTGCCGTTACTTCCATATCCTCCAGGGAGCCAATTGATTCTTGCTGCAACACCTATAACTTGTCCCTTGCTGTTGAGTACAGGGGAGCCGTTACATCCATCAGGAATCGGGGCAGTAATTTGGAAAATGTTCGGCTCCCAAAAGAGGATATACCACTAATAACACCCTGTGAAAATGTGTCCGGGCTACTTACGACGTAAACGATATCACCTATTTGAACATCTTCGTTGCTGATACACAGCGGTTGTACATCAGTATCCGACACCTTTAGTATCGCTAATTGATCGTCAATGGCGGCTATACCTTCAACTTCAATACGGGAAGCAGTACCACCTCCTCGCCGGTCGTGGAACAGGGTCAAGGAATTCATGTTCCTTTCTTTGATAATACGATTTCTATCAATAATCTCCTGAATAATCAAATTAATCCAATCGCCCAAATATTTTCTTCTGAAGTATCCTGGGGAATTCCAAAGATGAATATATGTGGCAATCAGATTCTGTTTAACGAAGAAACCGTTACCGGTAGCATAGATATCTTCTCTAGCACCTCTCATATCCGTAACGCTTCCTCTTACTATCAGTACCATACTACCTAAAGAGCGGCGGGCTATCTGCTTGGAAGTTTGTGGTGTTTCCGTAATATCCCATAGGAGAATTGTGCCATCTGTCCCTCCGCTAGCAAGCGTCCGTCCATCGGGACTGAAGGCTACCGAACTAACAAAACCCGTGTGTCCTTTAAGAGTAGTTTTATGTCGACCCGTGACATCAAATTCTCCACTTCCAACTTTATAGAAATAACGATCATCAGAAGTAGATTGGTAAAGGATTTTGTGCACATCCCATAAAGTTACACCATCCGTACCTCCAACAGCAAGGGCAGAACCATCAGGACTGAAAGTAATACTACTGACACCGTCCCTATGCATATTAAGAGACGCTTTGCATTCTCCACTGATGGCATCCCACAAATATACCTCGCCATCTCCCGATGCTCTTGCTCCACTGGCGAGAGTACGACCATCAGGAGAAAAGGCAACACCCATGACAAATCTTTCGCTATGTCCGGTGAGTGTGGTTTTAAGTTCCCCACTGATGGCATCCCACAGATACACATCACCATTATCACCACCACCAGCGACAGTACGGCCATCAGGAGAAAAGGCAGTACTGTTGAGAGTTTTAGCTTCCCAAGACCCAGTGAGTGTGGCTTTGTGTTTGCAAGTAGCGGCATCCCACAATTGAATTGTAGTGTCATCAGAATACCGAGCTCTACTGCTGGTCGCAAGCGTTCTTCCATCAGGGGAATAGGCTAATACAAAACCATGAATAGAATATTCTCGTAATAGTTCACTCGTTTGAAGGCCTCTCAGACCTTCAAAAGTGGTAGCTCGAGGTTTCTCAGATTCCACATCCCAAAGTCGGATGGTACCGTCTTCACTTGCACTCGCAAGAGTTTTTCCATCAGGGGAATAGGAGACAGAATCAATAAGCTTTCCGTTATAATCTATCCATCGTCCCATAGGTACTTTGAAAGTGCTTTGAAGGCATCCTGAGTGCACATTCCAAATACGAATTCTCTTGTCCCCGCTTACCCCTTCGTCATGTCCACTTCCAACAGCAAGTTTATCACCATAAGTATTAAAAGATACGGAAGAAACAGATCTGGTATGCCCCGTGATCGTTTGCAAGTGTTCCCCAGTGACAGCGTCCCACAAACGGATAGTGCTGTCCCCGCCAATACCCGCAAACGTTCTGCCATCAGGATTGAAAACAAGGCTGTAAACTTCATCAGTATTTTCAGTGAGGGTTAACTTGTGCTCGCCACTAACAGCATCCCATAACCTAATCTTTCTATCCCGACCTGCAATAGCAAGTGTGCTGCCATCGGGACTAAAGGCAATAGCATCTGAATATCCTGTAAGTTCTGCCTTAAGTTGGTACGTGGTGGTATCCCATAGGAGAATTGTACCATCTATACTTCCACTGACAAGAGAAGAACCGTTGGGAGAATATGCCACGGTAAAGACGTTGTCCGTAGGCACCATGAGTGTTGTTCTGCGTTCACCAGTGGCAATATCCCATAATTGAATAGTCCCCGGTGAAGTATAGTCATCCGCCCATAATGGACGATCAATAATGTCCCAACCTCCACTAACAATCATGTCTCCCTCCGGACTGAAAGCAATGGACTTGACAACACAAGAATTGGGATTTTCAAGCGTAACTTTTTGCTGCCCCGTTTCGGTATCCCACAATCGAATCGTCCTGTCATCTTTACCTTTATTCGCCCATAGGACATCGGTCGCGCTGGCGAGTGTGTGACCATCAGGACTGAATATCATCAATTCATGCCCACCAGTATGTCCTTTAAGTGTCGCTTTGCGTTTACCAGTAACAACGTCCCACAATTGGATCGTTTCGTCTACACTTCCACTGGCGAGGATACTACTATCGGGGCTAAATTCTATACAAGTTACATGTTC
>JAAXHI010000246.1:0-711 GCA_012270875.1 Candidatus Poribacteria bacterium
GCTGATATAGATAAAATCTCACAGATTACACGACTTTCTAAACGTGTTATCTCTCAATATCTCGACCTCATCCCGCAGCACCAACTTCAAACTATGGATGCAAATCTCGCAAATGCATCTACAAACGATAAAACAACGCACCAAGGAGAAGTCCAATGATACTCTTGACATCCGCTACCGGTTTTGCTATACTTTTGACATGTTTATCGCAAAGCACATCATTTTTCAATGAAGATGCCAGCGAACTTAACTCAATCCACTGAGAAACCATCGCTGGGAAGCTAATAAACATCAGCCCCCCAGCTATCCTATGGTCATTTGATACTATTTTCTTATCAACATTTTACGTGTAGCGGTGAATTCCCCTGCGGAGAGTGTATAGAAGTAGACACCACTGGCGACGGATTCACCAACCTCGTTCTTGCCATCCCAATACGCTGCTCGGCTTTTGCTTTGATACGTCCCTGCCGATTGATGACCCAATGTTAATGTCCGAATCAGGTTTCCATCTATTGCATAAATAGTTACTGTAACCTGTGCTGCCTTAGACAGTTTATAGGGTATCCATGTTTCTGGATTGGACGGATTGGGGTAGTTGGACAACAGCGTTGTTTCCTTTGGATGTTCTTCTGTCCCGGGAACCGAAAGCATAGGAGCCGCAGCACTTCCATCAATGTAGATATTCAGTTCAGAGTTCCGCCAGTTGTACTC
>JAAXHI010000246.1:765-9084 GCA_012270875.1 Candidatus Poribacteria bacterium
AAGTAACGAAGAAAAGTGTCCAACGGATAGATTCGCCATGTGGTCTGATCATCGTTCACGATACCGTCAAATGCGATTTTAGGGTACTCGGAGGGTATCACATCTGCAGTCTTCCAATGATTTCGACGACTACCTGAATTAAGGGAATATCGTTTCCAATTACTGTCGTCTGACCACTTGACTAAGTATGACAAGTTGAATCCTGCGTTATTTCTAATTCTGAATGTATGTTTTGGAGCCACTGTATCTAATAAGGCTTTTATGTTTTTCAAAGGGGACGCAAGGGCAACAGTGTCATCTGTCCCCGCGGTAAGAATCCCGATAAGCACACCTTGTCCATTGAGTATAGGTCCCCCGGAGTTACCGCCTTCTGCATCCCCTTCCATTTCCAGGCAAGCACCACCCTCCAATAAACAATCTTCATACGCGCCTAAAAAAGTGCCTTGGGTCCAATTCCAGAGTCGGTTGCCCGGATTTCCTAAGATATGAACCTTATCTCCGCGCTGCATGCTCGTCTCAACGTGCATGTTAAGATCATGATTAATTTCTTCGGCAGTAGGCGAAAGTTGATTGAGTTGGATGATTGCCACGTCATTTACAGAATCTTTGGCAATGACTCGTCCCTTAGTGGCATAGCCAAGTCCCTCAAGATAGCCATAATTATTCCGATAGAATTCCATATCCCTTACAAGGTGTCCGTCCTCATTCCTCCCTGGAAAGTAGACATCTACCCATGCGTTATGTTCTGTAACATGTTGGTTCGTAACAGCAAGTCGGCGTTCTTGGTCAATGAGAACACCGCTGCCATGACCAGAATCTGTAGTTATCCATAATACAGCGTTTATTGCTTGCTCGTATATTTGTTGTGCTGGGAGGTCAGCAGGTCCTTGATCCAAATCGCAGTCGGTACGTTTCGTAATGATATGTATACCTTCGTTCGTATATTCATAGAGTGTCGTCGTCGATAAAGACGCTTGATCAAGGTTACTATCTAAGAATCCCCCCGCGCTCGTCTCCACAACCGTAAATTTTCTTGTCGGATGCATCCAAAACGAAGAACTCTCTCGTGTCGCATGATCAAGCGGTTTAATTTCTGTTCCATAAGGATCTTCTACCCGAATGTACAAGAGTTTATTATCTTCTGGCACAGACAGGTTTAGGGTGCCCCCTGGTCCAATTTTATACCAACCGTATGTCCGATAACCTGCTGGCCAATCATTGTCAGCTGATTGCCACGTGGAATATATGACCCACGCATCCTCTGACGCGCTGCCGTTAGCAACGAGGAAATCTGCTGTTGCTAATTGAGTTTGGATAAATATTGTCGTCAAAAAAATTATGAAAAACAGTTTCTTATACATCAGTGATTAATTCCCCTATATCTAACGTAAGTTTAAAAAAAGTTTATGATTTTGAAAAACACGGATAAATCGTTGCTTCCTTAACTAATGACCGGTTATCTTTGATTATAATCACTAAAAAATATTTTTCAACTGAAAACTCTATTTTTATTTGATTTAGTGATAATAAAATAAACTTTTTACAATTTTTTAAGGGGAAAATGATAGAAAGGGGAAATGGGAGCAAAAGATGGGACTTACCCGAAACACGCGCCGGTCGTATTCCTATTTTCAAGGTTCTCTACGCCTTGAAACGCAATACAGACAGGTGTTTGGGAGTGTTTTGGGTTTCTGTGGAGCAGAATAACACCTGCCTCACGTTAAAAAGTATACGATACATTTTATAATGATCGTCGGTTTTACGGAAAAGTGCTACAATACGCATCAGAGAACACCTTTTGGTGGAAAGGTTGAGTGATTCCATTAGACCAAAGGGGTCCTCTTGATGCAAAATACCCAAGTATTTATCAAACTCACGTTATTTTTGGGAGGCGAGTCGAACAGTGTTTGGTAAAACAAACGCTATAACTCCCACATCTTAATGAAATCCGCAATGCCGAAGTCAACGGGCATTTCGTTAAAATAGTAGTGCATCGGACCGGATTGAAAACCCGGTAGATACTGCTCTTCGTCGGTCTTGAGAAGTGCATCAAGCGGTTTAAAACGATTCCACACGGTGGCTGCTTCCGCTTTCGTAAATCGCTCCGCAAACGGGGGTCCCCAATTCAAGGTGATGGGGTGAAAACCTTTCCCACGGTTCTTGAGTTCATCGGGGATGTCTGCGAGATCACAATCGTGTGCCATTGCCACAAAACAGGCGGCTTTGCACAAAAAGACAGTTGAGAGCATTTTCCCTTTTTCGCCTCTGCCCGGGTGCAAATTTTCGAGTGCCGTATGATAGGCATCAGCACGTTTTTCAACTACAGCACGGAGTGCATTTTCCGTCCACACTTGCATCTGTTCGCTACGGCTGTTCCACCGGTGGAATTTGTCTTGCACTTCTGGCGACAGGTAATCTATGTAGTCAAACGCTTGATAATGCGTGTGATTTGCAAATCCACCGTGGATCGTGCGCCGCATCTTCTGGCTATAATTGCTGCCCCAATGCAAAATAGGCAGGATATAAACAACGCCATCGCCTGCATTAAGATGCGTCTGCACTGCACCGGGTAGTGGGACTTTCGGATCCGCCAACAAGCGTCGGTTTTCCTCGTCAGAGTTCACGCGTAGATGACTGCCGGGCAGCACCCACAACACACTATCGTCATAGAGCGAAAGATTCCATTGCACATAGCGCGGTCCCGTCTCCACAATATCGTCGATGTAGCCTTGTAATGGCGCGGTATCAATCGGGTGGTGGTCGCGATGCCAGGCAGCGGGTCCACAATCTCGGACAGGGCTGCACATAAGCATCATTTCGGTAACACCCGCGTCATCCTCACCGAGCAACTCAGTGCTGGTGCCTTGCATATTTTCGTGTGCCCAAATTTCGACGGTACTTGCCGTTTTCGCATCAACAAGTCCTGCGAGTGGATCGCGTCCGAGCAGTAGACGCGGTTGTGGCGAAGTCTCCCACACGCCGCCGGGTGGGTCGTTCGGTCCCCGTTGTTGCGCCCAGATTTCCCGCTGGCGTGATACCATCAGTTCATAACTCTCACGAAGCGCATCTAATTCTTCCGACGGAACGACTTCCTGTAGAACGAGATACCCTTCTTCCATGAATTGATCCCGATTCACTTTCATGATTTTTCTCCGGCTGTGTGTTATCCTCTACCAATATAGAGTTGACCGACCGGTAAGACAGTCGCTTCTAACATATTAATATTCGGTGGGAGCGTTGCCATCAGAACAGCGGCTTGAGCGAGCGCATCAACGTCCATCATCGGCTCAGTCGGTGCCTGTGGACGGTTCTGGATGCGTTCCACATAAGTGTTGCCGGGTTTCAAACAGCTCGCCGTAATCCCGTGCGGTCTACCTTCAAGTGCTGTTACCTGTGTCAGCCCCCAGATACCGAATTTAGTGGCACTATAAGGCGCGGTGAGTGGACGAACCCGATGCGACGAGATACTTCCGATGTTGATGATACGGCCGCCTTCACCTTGCGCCTTCATAATCCCGAATGCCTCGCGCGTGCAGAGAAACGGCGCGCTGAGGTTCACAGCGACAACCCAATCCCACGCCTCTGTTGAGAGTTCATCTATAGGACCGGCATCGAATGCACCGGCATTGTTCACAAGGATGTCCAAACGACCATATTCCGCCATTGATTTTTCAAAGAGTGCTTTAATCTGTGCCTCGTCTGTTACATCGGTCGGCACAGCCAACACCTTTGTGCCGTTTGCCCGGAGTTCGTTAGCGGTTTCCTCAAGAAGTTCGGCATTTCTTGCAGCGATAGTCAAACTCGCACCCTCAGCGGCGAGTCCCTTCGCAATCCCTTTACCGATACCTCGGTTTCCACCCGTTACAATCGCAACTTTTCCATCTAATTGTCCCATTATTGAGTTCCTTTCTTTTTATGAAAACAGTTCTGCTAATAAAGATTCTGTTCTAACTGCTTGTACCGTCCCACCAGCGAGTCGCATCGCTGCTATGTGTGCATACAAAAATGCCAAATCTTCAGACGTATCTATGTCGTACCATGGCGGTAGGAGTCCCACTGTTACCTTTAGCGAGCGGATGCGCGCCAGTGTTTGTCGAAAAACGTTCGCTGTACTCCATGCGATTTCTTCAAATACGTGTGGTACTGTCGTCGTTAAAGCCTCGGCAGAAAAACCGATGAGATAATAACCGCCATCTGTACTCGGTCCGATAACAGTCTCCCGTGAGTCGAGCATCGCGATTGCTTGGGATATGTATGAGATCGGTAAAGTCGGACTATCGGATCCGACGAATAGTATCTTAGTGTATCCCTGTTTAGCTGCCCACTGTGTCGCTGAAGTCAGTCGTTCCCCGAGGTCTGCTCCGATTTGTGGGATGTAGATAACATCATCTCCAATTAACGCTTGTAAATCGGGTTGTGCCTCTGCTGGTGTATACGCGATGACGAGATCCACGTCAGGGAGTTCAGCAAGCGTCTCACACCAATCTGTGAGGAATGCTGTGTAGAGTGTTGCCGCTTGTTCTGGCGAAAGCGTCGGTATAAGCCGCGTTTTGACTTGGTTCGGCACTGGATTTTTAGCAAAAACAATAAGGCATGCTTTCACCGGTAAAATTCCTTATTTTCGTGGTTTTATTCCTATAGAAGAGGACAAACGCTCTGTTTCTACAGATGGAGTGCTTGACGTAGACGCGACAACAATCTCCGCGCAAAGTGTTTTTGCGTTGGGTTCTCCGGTTCTTCCTGTATCTCAATATAGAGTTCTACCATGTTTTCAAAGGCATCGCGCAACTCAGCGTCAGTATCACCGTGAAAACCTGAAATCGAATCAATATTGACAATATGGCCGACAAAGCATTCATCTTCGTCGCTATAGATAATTTCTGCGGTATAGCCTTTGTACGTCATTGTCTTCATGGCGTGATTCCTACCTGTTCTAAAAAATCTCTCGCTTTTCGGATATGATATCGCTTTGCCTCTTTTTGAGGATGAGGCCGATGAAAAAGGGCATCTTCATCTTTCAGTTTAAAAGTCACAATTGATCCGCCTCCTT
Source organism: Candidatus Poribacteria bacterium (assembly GCA_012270875.1). Taxonomy (GTDB): domain Bacteria; phylum Poribacteria; class WGA-4E; order WGA-4E; family WGA-3G; genus WGA-3G. The sequence continues at coordinate 5,816 of JAAXHI010000246.1, forward strand.
CCTTTTTTGTAGCACCCAGTGCCATGAAAAGTGCTTCAATACGCCGCCATTGCAACGTGGCAGGGACTCGTGTGCTAAAAATAGCCTCCAATGTCCTTTGATGCTTTCTGTTTAAACGCACATCTATCCCCGTAACGTAAGCACGCTTTGAAAGCGGCAACTGTGAGTGAATAACTTCAATTATTGTGTTTATTAACTTTATCCTCCATTTGTTAAAAAGTCAACTTAAAATCAGTTTATGCCGTTAATACCAAACCCGATACACAGGTATCTCAAAGATCGCACCCACTAAACTCCAAAATGTTCCAGTCAGAAAGTCACCCAAAATCATCCCTACAAAGAATGGAGCTGCTTTCCGGTAGAGTCGCAAGCCACCGAATTTGAGCAAGATCGCCTTGATGAACCAGCCGACACACACCGCGCTCCAGACCCAAACCATCCCTGCGGATAAACCGAGCGCATACCCCGCTGGATGGAATGGAAACCAGATAAACTGTCTTCTCAGAAACATGAGTCCCAACGTGAACAGCGACGCAAATGCTGTAAAACTCAAGCCAGTGCTATCCGGCGCGTGCGGTTGTTGCAACCACGGCAGCAGCATACGTTCAAAGGTTTCAAAGCCGATACCGATAATGTATCCCTCTGTCCGAACCGCGCCGTGTTGATATATGAGATGCAAATACGCCCAGAACGAGACAGGCGTGGCAACCAATAGCGCGACGATCATCGCAATCGCCATCTTTTTCTGAGAGAGCCGTGCGCGTTCCGCAAGCTTGAACCCTTCCAATTGGCTCGGCATCGGATGCGAGACGTTATCCCGTACATACGGATACAAAAAAGACAGAAGCGTCAAGTTCGCCGCGCCAATCCGTCGCACGCCTAAAACTGAGACGAGCATCAGTTGCGGATGGGTCCAAATGACCTCATGATAAGGCACGCCGACCGCTGCCCGCGCATACGTTATAGCGATAGACATGAGAAAATAGAGGCATAGAAAAGCGAGAAGAATGCTAACAGACATACCCGCTTGCTGAAAAATGAAAACGAGGATCGCTGTGCCTATCAAAATGCCAAGTAGGGCGGTGCGGTATTGAAACGGCTCGTTTCTGGAAGTCGCATTGTCATTCTCAGTAGGCTTCAAAGCCATCGTAAATACTGTTTTGAGGTGCGGACGGCTTACCCATAAGATGAGAACACCGAGTGTCAACCACGCGCCAATGCCTTGTTGGTTATAGTACGGAAACCCCGGTAGCGATTTCCAGCCACCGATGCTCCCTAAGATTAACTGAAATTTTGTGAACAGAAAGAAAAACCAGACCGAAAACGACAGTTCAAGCGGGACAAAGAAGGTCAAACCGATAACCCATGGGTAAAAGAAGAGCGGTAGCCAACCAATAGCACTCCAAGGTTTCGCCGTAAAGATTTTTGCCCCGAAGTCAGGGATTTTGAGAGGCACACCCGGCACAAAAGGATAAAGAAAATGAATGCCGTTGAGAAGTTCTACCGCTGCGCAGATGCCGAATCCGAGCCATAACAGTCTCCTTGCGAAAAAACGCGGCGTGGTCATCTCTATCGGGAGTTGGGCAATCGGGTAACTGAGTCGCTCCCGTTCACTCCACTGTAGACGCTGGATGCTGTTGAAGCACATCAAGATGAAAAAGAGGACAAACGTCACAAACGACCAAAGCAGCGTGGGACCTATCCACGCTAACAGATGTTTGGCTGTGTATAAGGTTGAGTTGCCTTCAAAGAAACCGGTGAGCACACCTTTATCCTGAATCGTGAACCAAGATGGAATATACCTATGGAAAAGGGCTGCGTATTCATTTTCAAAGGTCGCGAACCAGAACGGATGCGCGAGAATTCCTAAGATGAAGTCCATCGGGTTGTGTCCAGAGACCAGGCAGAGCATGACCAACATCTGATAGACCAAGAGAAGTTGTGCGCGGTTCAAGGCGAGTTGTGGACAGAACCGTTTTAGCAGTGTATTGAGTAATACGAGAAAAAAGAGGTTGACAATCGGGGCAATGAACAGGGAGGCATAAGCAGGGTTCAGGGAATGATGGATACCACTAACGAGTGCAATCCAGTACGCGTTGATCAGAATCAGGGGCACACCGATAGCGAGCGGAAGCAGGAGCGATGTATGTTCAGTTCCGATTTGAGGTTGATGTCTCTTTTCTGACATGGTTGCCTTCGCGCACAAACACTATCTTTGGCTGGATTATGAAAAGTCTACGGTATTAACCCACGTTGCCACTTCTTAGAAGATTATAGGTGTTCAAATCCTATTTTAGCATGAAAACTATACTGAGTTCCTCTCATTTTGAAGTCATACACAGATTTAATTTGACTTAGAAGTCAAATTTGAGTATAATTCGATATGTTAGGACATAAATAAATATAAAAATATATTATATTATTACGTCCTAATATAGACATACAATTGAATCAACACTGTTTTGCTAAGGTAGCCACTTAGGTTTATAGTAAAATCCGAAAATAAGTTTACACTTGTCGCTCGTAAGGGTTGGGTAACCCAACCCCTACGGTTCCGATGTGTGCAAATAATTGCGGGCTCTGCTATAAATAATGTACCTTTGGCAATTCAATTGGTTTTCCGTTTGGATAGAAACTTAGATTATCAGTAAAGTGGTGGTGATTTATTTCGTTTGTGCAGTTGTCAATTTTCACTGTGTCTTTTGGGTGCGTGGTAATAAAAAGGAGTTTATGATGAAAACGCTACTTGTAGATCGAAAAATAATCGTGTCAATTTTCGTAGTAATATTGTTGATGTATGGTGTGCAAGGTGTTAGTTATGCTCAAGATGTTCCTGACGCTATTGTCGAATTTTCTGATCGCAGTCTTGCCATAATGGTACGCATATCAATAGCGATTGATAACCAAAAACCACCTAACCTCACTGATCTTAAAGCAATGCCCGAGGCTGAAGTTCTGAAAATCCCTATAGCAGAGTTATCGAAACTTAAAACACTGTCAGCGGGCAAGACATCAACAGATGATTTGAGGTTACCAGTGATAACTGACCTCGCCGGTTTGGAACATGCAACGCAGCTCATAACTCTATATCTTAGAGGTCAAGATGTTACGGACCTCGCGCCCCTTACGCAGCTTACCGAGCTAACCAATGTAGATCTCTGGGGTAATCGAATCGTTGATATCACACCTCTGGCACAACTCACACGACTTATCGAGTTGGATCTCGGTGGCCCTCGCACAGGTAATGATATCATTGACATTAGTCCGCT
>JAAXHI010000246.1:9125-11277 GCA_012270875.1 Candidatus Poribacteria bacterium
CAGGACTCACAGAACTCAGGGAGTTGAGTCTTGATTTTAATCGAATTAGCGATATTAGTCCACTTGCCCAACTGACAGAACTAACGACGTTAACACTCAGTGGTAATCAGGTGAGTGACATTACGCCACTTACACAACTCACAAACCTAACACTGTTAGGTCTTACGACGAATCAAATCAAAGACATCACACCGATTGCCCAAATGAAACAATTGACGTTTTTACAACTTGGGTATAATCAGATCCGGGACATCACGCCCCTCGGTCAAGCGGAATCACTGATAAAGTTATACCTTGATCATAATCAAATCCGGGACCTCAATCCGCTTGCAACGCTTACACAATTGACGACGTTGGATCTCGCGAGTAATCAAATCAGCGATGTTACGCCACTTGTGCAGCTTTCTGAGTCGCTGGAGACGTTGGATCTACGAGATAATCGAATCCAAGATGTCACGCCTCTCGCAGGTTTGATATATCTCGAAGAGTTATCACTTCGAGATAATCCGATCACGAGCACGTTCCCGCTCAGTGCGCTCTTGGATGAGAATCCGGATTTGGACATAGATATTGAAGTCATCAGAGAAGCGGGGGGCCCGACCCTCGCAGTATCAACCTTTCGACCGTTAACAGTTGCGACACTAAATGGAGATGTCGTAACGCTGAGGTTAAGCAGCGGGAGGTTTGGGTTTAGAACTGATATTCGTGATGCGCTCACGCTATCCGGTATTACCGGTATCACTTTTCATTGGACCGATATCGATCACGTTAGTGCTACAGAAATAACGATTAAACTTACATTCACGGGCAGCATTAACAAAGATACTAAATTGATTTTTACTTTGGGCCCTGGAGCAATAGAGAATTACAACGGTCCTGCACTCACCGCAGAAATACCTGTCTCTGCGACCGTTAAGGTAACCGAAGGATTGATAGCATCAACCCCTGTTCCATTAACGGCAGCAAATCTGCATGGGAGTATAGTCACGCTAACATTGGGACAAGAAAGATATGATATCAATTGGAACTGGGTCAGTCAGAACGTGATGGTATCAGGGATTGAAGGCGTAACATTCAGGCGGCACAATGTGAAACGCGTCAACGACGTACAGGTGACAATTCAACTTGAGTTCAGCGGAAGCATTGACACAGATAGCACACTTACATTCACCGTCGGCGCGAGGGCAGTAGCGAATTACGATGGACCCGAACTCACCGCGGAATTACCTGTCATCGTGGGTGCGACAACTGAAACACCAACTACGGATGCCACAGTTAGCATTACCCCTGCCTCAATCGTATCTCCTGCTGTCGGGGAACAGTTAGAGTTCAGTCTAAACATCACAGGTGGAGAAGCCGTCGCGGGCTATCAAGCAACTGTGCAGTTTAATGATACTGTCCTCCGTTATGTCTCAGGTGCAAATAGTGATTTTCTACCCGCGGGTGCTTTCTTTGTGGAGCCGAAAGTGGAGGGAAATCTCGTCCGACTGAACGCTGCATCTCTTGCAGGAGAAAGCAAAGGGAACGGTACTCTCGCCACACTCACCTTTGAAGTCATCGCAGTGAAGGGATCCATTTTGACTTTATCTGATGTGTTGTTAACTAACACTGCTGGAGACGCTTTTGTTCCACAGATTGAAAACGCCGAGATAACTGAATCCATCGGACCCAAAGAGGATGTGAACGGTGATGGGATCGTAAATATCCAAGACCTTGTGATAGTCGCATCAAATCTTGGTAAGATCGGGCAGAATGCCGCAGATGTGAACGGCGACGGACAAGTCAATATCCAAGACCTTGTCCTTGTTGCAGGTGCGTTAGGCACAACTGCCGCCGCACCGTCTCTGTCTCCACAATCTTTGGAAGTGATCACTGCAGCGGATGTCAAACTGTGGTTATCTCAAGCACAGCAATTGAACTTAACGGATGTAACATCACTTAGAGGGATTCAATTCCTACAAAACCTCGTGGCAACGTTGACTCCGAAAGAGACTGCACTTTTGCCTAACTATCCGAACCCGTTCAACCCAGAGACATGGATGCCGTACCACTTAGCGAAGGATGCGGATGTTACACTGCATATCTATGCTGTGAATGGTACATTGGTGCGGACATTGGCACTCGGACACCAAGCTGCGGGTATATATCAAAG
>JAAXHI010000246.1:11313-12020 GCA_012270875.1 Candidatus Poribacteria bacterium
AGTTTTTCAAACTGTCGGGCGAGGTCCTCGTGCCTCGCCTCTATAACGATTTTTTATGAAAAGGAGGCATACGATAAAAATGGATTGTCGCTACAAAATGCCACAAAATACCAGAGTTAGCGGAAATTCCAAATATTTTCAATCAAAAACGATATATGTTTGTCTAAGAATTTTGTAGACAACAATTTGCGTTTTAAATAACTTATTGGATTGTTCGGACTTTGCCCCACTTTTTCAACACCCGCGCCTCCTTCCAGAACAGGTGGAGGCATTGATTATAAAACACACCTCTCGGGGCTGATGATCCAGAATCTTACTAAAAAACATAAAACGAAATAGACCTAATAAATCTCTAAGGAGAATATACAAAATGTTACAGAAAATAGACCTCAGTTTATTGTGGTTCGTAAGTCTCAGTGCTGTTCTGATTATCGGATCCACCGGTTGCGGTGAGCTTGGTGATGCTGAATGGGTCGGGACGTGGGCACTTCAAACCGTTGATGGTCAGAGTATTCAACAACAGGTCGAGGCGATTGAACTGTTGATTGCAGCTTTCGGGGAAGATGAAATAGACATCTCTTATACCGATGATTGGACATTTGATGGCGATGGAACGTGGCATCGGGATGTTACATGGCGCGAAAGTACAGCCACTACACAAGAAACAATACCGTTTGGATTCATGGGAACTTATTCTCTATCCGGTG
>JAAXHI010000246.1:12028-20050 GCA_012270875.1 Candidatus Poribacteria bacterium
GATGTTAAGGGTGGAATTATTGAGTTGGAAACGGAATCTGATTTCGCAAAGATAGATACCGGGACATGGACGCAAAACGGGGGACGCTCACACTCACCAGCGATGTTGGTCATGTCTTAGTCTTCATAAAGAAATAAAGTCTTTATAGCGACTTCACGGGGACACACAAGATGTTGAAAGGAGCGAAGTTGTTTCAGTCCCAATTTGAGGTTGATGGCTTTTTTCTTACCCTCCAAATTTCGCGTGACATAGTGCTATTACTATAGGTGAAGTGCTTGACGCAGGCGGGATAATAATCTGCCCGCGAGGTGTTTTTGCGGTGGATTTTCGGGTTGTCCTTTGACTCTGATATGAAGATCCACTACGTTTTCAAAGGCGACACGCAATTCTTCATCGGTATCCCCGTGGAAACCTATAATATCATCGCCAGGGTCAACAACATGGCCAACAAAACACTCATCTTCGTCACTATAGATAATTTCCGCTGTATATCCTCTGTAAGTCATTGTTTTCATGGTGTTATTCCTACTTTTTTAAGGAAATCTCGTGCATCACGGACATGATATCGCTTTGCCTCTTTTTGCGGATGAGGTCGGTGAAACGTGGTATGTTCCCTCTCCAATTTGAAAGTCACAGTTGATCCGCGCCCTTCTTCTTTTGTGGCACCAAGTGCTATGAAGAGAACTTCAATTCGCCTCCATTGCAACGTAGCGGGGACTTCCTTACTAAAAATAGCCTCCAATGTCCTTTGATGTCTTTTGTTTAAGCGTTGATTCATTATTATAGCCGTAAAGGATTACCTCTTGTGAGAGGTAACTCGCAAGTCATCAGGATCAAAGTCAATCCATACAATAATGGATAGTGGGTCCCTTGTCTCTACCGATCCTCGACCATCTCGCGGGCAGGTGGCGTGGCTGGCTCCACAGGCTCTGGACGCTGCCCCAACCACCACGCAAAAACGACAACCAGACACGCCAACACAATCGCACTCAGTGCCATCGGGATACCCGTTGATTCTCCTTCACTCGCATCAATCTGGTATTTCGCAGCGACAGCCGATGCTACAGCAACAACCGCCAGCACAAGGTTCACAAACCAAGGCACTTGAAAAAGCACAGCGATCAGTGAAACCACTGCGACAGTCAGACTCAATTGCGCAAGCGGATGATAAGGTGTCGTATCCAATTCCTCGGCATCACTATGTTTGTGGGAAACGACGGCAGGCGCGCCCTCTTGATACGTCATCTCAATGAGACGGATAAATTCCGCAAGGAGTTTTCCCTCTTGAATCCACTCGAACAGGTCAGGGTATTCGTGGCGGAGCAGGATCACAAACTCTTGACGTTGCGCACTGAAATCCGTGAATTCTTCCCAATCGCTTTCTGGGACGGTAACGTACGGTTCGGGACCGACGCGAATCTCATATCCTTGTCCTGCAACATAGACGACACTGCCGATGCCTTCACGTTCCGCCATTATCAGTTCTGACGCGTCGACCGGATCAGATGTTGTAGTTGTATCATCTTGAACGACAGCCATATCGCGTTGTTTGAGTGCCTCGGCTGTCTCTTCGGATCGCGCTACCATTTCGTTATCCGTGACAGCGACACCGATACGACTGACGAGTTCCATCGCCTCTACTTCATGCTCAGGATCCACGAGGAGTGCTGTCTGGCGTTCCTCTTTTAATTCGATGGGACGGCATTGGATCTGTTGTGCCTTCAAAGTCGTTTGAATTAGGTTCGCTTCCCATTCGTCACCGGTCCGGTGGATTTCTATCCACTCATGGGTATCGCCGATGGCTTCACCGAACAACTGGGATACCTGTCTGACTTGCCCTTCGCTCGCTTGGGCACCCTGCGGTGGACTAACCGTTTTTTCTCGCATAATAACTCCTCTATTCAAGATGCTGCTAACAGATCTGTATAGACAGCCTCTGTCAAAGCGGTATTCTTTTCACTGCTAAATAGCTGCACGGCGCGATCACGGGCGGCGTTTCCCATTGCCGTCAATCGTTCTGGATCGGCTGCAAGTGTTGTGATAGCGTCAGCAACTGCGGATGCGTCTTCAGGTGGCACTAAGATCCCCGTTTCGGGCGTAACGAGTTCTTTGCTCCCACCGAGCGGTGTTGCAATTACCGGTTTACCGACCGCCATCGCCTCAATGATGGTCCGCGGACATGCCTCTGGAATAATTGACGGCACCAGCACAATATCAAGTAGGCTCGTTACGATACGCGTATCCGACAAAAATCCGGTGAAGATAACAGAATCTTCGATGCCAGAATCTGCGACCTCCTGTTTGAGTGTCTCCATATATTCAACATCTTTTTGAAAGTAAGGACCGCCTACGATCAACAGTTTTACGTTTGCCTTCCCTTTCAGTTCGCGTATTGCACTGACTAAGACGTGAATACCTTTTTCCGGTGTAATTCGGGTGACGACACCGACGAGCACTGCAGCGTCAGGTTCATCATCGGAAAAGAGTTCTGTTCGGAGTGTTTCTATCTCTTCAGGCGATGCTTGAAATGCGTCTAAATTCACGCCGTTATAAATGAGCGTTTGCTTTTCGACAGATGCGAAATCCCATCGCGTTGCCTCGGACACCAGAATCACACGATGCAGCAGTTTTTCGCAGAGTTTGTCCAGAATCCCATAAGAGGTCGCGTAGCGTTTATGCATCAGAATAGGGATCCGATTGATCCTCGCAACAATTCCGCCAAGGAGTGCCACCGAAAGTGAGTTCGCATGGATGAGATCAATCGCATGTCGCTTCACAGCCTGATGGAGTTCAACGATGACCCGAAGTTGTCGAAAATCTTCGAGCAAGTCGCGCAATGTGAACCGCTTAACTTTATCGGTTTTGTTATGTGCAGCGGGGAGGGAGAGTGGGATAACACGCACTGCTGTCTTTTCAACCTCCGCTGCGAACGAACTATCGCCGAGACATCCGACAAAAGGTGTAAAACGCGCCTTGTCTAATAGGTCTAACAGAAGCAGAAGACTCCGTTGTCCGCCTCCAATGCCTGAACCGCTATCGAGATATAGGATATTGGATTTCGATGTGTCGGATGTTTTCATCTTCAGGACTATCTTCTTCATCTTCAGGACTATCTAATATTGATTCGGAAACTTCACCGTCGCTGTGTAAAGTGTTCGCATCCGCAAGCGTTATGTGGACTTTTATGCAAGTATCGGGCAGCGCATCTGCTATCCGTTCTGCCCATTCAATAATGCAAATCCCGTCGCCTTCCATATATTCGCTGAGTCCAAGTTCCGCAATCTCTTCGCTGTTTTCAAACCGATACAGATCAATGTGATAGATCGGCACCGTCCCATTATATTCGTTGATCACAATATACGAAGGACTGTTGACGACTTCACCGGACGCGATGCCTATACCGCGCGCAATACCTTGTGTTAAGCAGGTTTTACCGGTTCCGATGGCAACACCAATAAGTGCGATGACATCACCCTGTTTAAGCGTTTTACCGAGTCTTTCGCCGAGTGCTTGGGTTTCCTCTGGACTTTCTGTTTTAAAAGTTTCGTTTTTGTTTTCCATCTGTTTCTCGTAAGATTGGGACTGGACGCTTCTCATGCCCCAGCTGCACACCGCAAAATCTCCGCTTGCGTTAGATTCTCATTGACAAATTCACCCGTGATCTTGCCTTCGTGTAGCACCAAAATCCGGTCGCTCATGCCCAAAATCTCCGGCAGTTCGGAGGAGACAAACACGATCGCAACATCTTCTTCCGCGAGTTTCGCCATCAGTGCGTGAATTTCTGCTTTCGCACCGACATCAATACCGCGGGTCGGCTCATCAAGGAATAACACCTTCGGATGCGTCATCAACCATTTGCCTAAAACGACTTTCTGTTGATTGCCACCGCTGAGGTGGTTCACAGGGATTTCAAGCGAGGTCGTCTTAATCTGAAGCGAATCGACATAGTGCGCACTTTTTTGCGCTGCCGCGTTGTGGTTAATGATCCCACGAGTTGCGAGGTCTGCCGATAAATCGAGGCTCGGCAGCGTCATATTGCGGGTAACATCTGCATCTAAAAGGAGTCCGTAGCGTTTCCGATCTTCGCTGACGAGTGCCATCCCTTGTTGTATCGCTTCATGCGGAGAATGAATCTGGAGAGGTTCACCCGCTATGAAGACTTCGCCACTCCATTTACCGCGATTAGCACCAAAGATAGTGCTAATCAGTTCCGTTCTGCCTGCCCCCATCAGACCTGCGATGCCGAGGATTTCCCCGCGTCGCACCTCGAAACTGACGTTTTCAAGCCGCGGCGGTTCTGATGGATAGGTGCTTAAATTTTCAACCCGTAGTGCGACTTCCGCTCGGTTTGAACCGTTTTCAACCCGACGTTCTGGGAACAGTGCCGTTAACTCCCTACCGACCATTTGCGAGATTAACACATCTTCGGTGCATTCAGCGGATTTAATAGCGTGTGTCGCTACCGTCTCGCCGTCTCGTAGGACTGTCACTCGGTCAGCGATTTGAAAGATCTCCTTGAGTTTGTGGGTGATATAGATACAAGCAACACCTTTTTTTCGGAGTTGTGTCAGAATCTGACGGAGAATATCCACTTCGCTTTCGGTCAAGGCGGCTGTCGGTTCGTCAAGCACAAGCAACAGCGCATTACCCGATTGCAGGCTGCGTCCTAAAGCCTTTGCGATTTCTACAAGTTGCTGCTGTCCAATACCGAGTTCATAGACAGGTTTGTGTAGCTGGATAGTCAATCCAAATTGCGACAGGAGTTCACCGGCCTCGTGATAAAGGCGATGCCTATCAATGACCCCGAACCGTCGCGGCTCCTTACCGAGATAGATATTCTCTGCGACTGTCATCTCCGGGATGAGTGCCAATTCCTGATGAATGATAGCAATTCCGGCGCGTTCTGCATCACGAACAGAGTGGAACTGACGTTCGCTGCCGTTGATCCGTATCTTGCCGCTGTAGGTACCGTCTGGGTAAACGCCACCGAGAATCTTAATCAACGTCGATTTGCCAGCACCGTTTTCGCCACAGAGCGCATGGATTTCACCGGGATGCACCTCAAAAGAGGCATTGTCTAAGGCACGCACACCGGGGAAGTCTTTAGTGATTGCCTGCATCTGGAGAAGTGGTGCTGTCATTGTTTATCAACACTCCGCTACTCAATTTATTCTTATTGTAGCAGCATTGGCGATGTAAATCAAGTTTTTCGTGTAGATAGACAGAACCATTCAGGTCTTCTGTAGGAGAGATCCCCGAATTCCGGCGTGTATGAGTCGTCAGTTAAAGAAACACCGATGGCTTCCAAATCTATTAAAACTGATAACTGACAACTATAAAAAATAAATTTGAATTCTTACATTATATATGTTATTATATGTAATGTAAATTTGAATTAGGAATATAGATTGGAACGTTCTTTGCTGATTACTAAGGGCTGATGGCTGAATGCTTCTATTGTATTGATAACGATGCTTGACAAATCGGGTATAAAATGGTATGATAAAATAGACTGCATGGTGCCTAACGTGCATCTAAATGTCGCGTGGATTCTTAATGTTGGAGGATATTATGGCTGAAGAAAAAAAAGAAGAAATGGTACCGGTTACCGCTGAATATGAAGTCGTCGATCAGGTAGATGACCAAGCGATTATCGAATTAATGACTGGACAGACGATTCAGGATTATGTCTATTCCTTTAAACAGGGTGGACGTACTGTTGAAGGGTTAACCTTAGCAGGTATTAACGAAGCCGCCAACCGGCGTGGCGGTATCCAAGTTGAAGAGATTGAATACGAGGAACGGGAAAATTCTTGGATTGCTACTGCCAAAGCCGTTGATACAATCACAGGTTCATCTCGCTACGGTGCGTATGAACAACTGAAGATGAGCGGCGGCCGTCCCGATCCATTCGCATTCACCAAAGCAATTCATAAAGCACAACGGAATGCAATTAAGCAGCTGATACCTGTGCCAGTGATCCGTGAGGTGCTAAACTTCTATTTAAATCGAAAAGCAGGGAGTGGGAATTCAAGAGCGCAACAACAGATACCACAAGGCGGTGGAAATATCGCACAAGCACAAAAAGCCACTTTCGCAATTGCGGCTAATCTCTCGGAACCTCTTGAAGCAAAAGGTATCACGAAAGCGGATCTCTGGAATTATATGAAACGTAAATGTGGTGTAGAATCCCGAAACGACATAAATGAGATGCAATGGACGCAGCTTTCAGCGGAACTCAAAGCAGCGGAAACAACACCGCAGCTCCTCAATGATCTCTGCGAACGCATCAAACAATTAACGGCAGCTGCCCAAGAGAGTGACGTTCCAGCCACCGAAGAATCTGAAGATAAACCGTCCACGCCTCCTGAAGAACCTAAAACAGAAGCTGGACAATCAAACAAGCCCCCCTTTTAGGCTAATCTTGACTCGAAGAAACCACGGAAAAGGAGTTAGATTTATGGGACATTCAAATACTTTCCCACTCCCTTCCGCACCTACAGAAACAGCGGACCTATATCCTGAATCGGATGGAAAACCTATGGCTGAAACCGAACGCCATTTTAGAGAGCTCCTAAAGACTTTTAATCGTATCGAAAACCATTTCGCACACCTCCCTGATGTTTATGTCCTCGGGGATATGATGATGTATTACGAAGAGGGGAATCCCCGTAAATCTATATCACCTGATATTTTCGTTGCCTTCGGCATCGGCAAGAAGGAACGCCGCATCTATAAGATATGGGAAGAAGGAAAACCGCCCGACTTCGTCTTAGAATTCGCAAGCAAAGGCACCTATCGCACTGATCTGACGAGAAAGGTGCAGCTCTACGCATCAATCGGTATTCCTGAATACTTCGTCTATGATGTAGATAGGCGTTATTTACCAACCCCCTTGATGGGGTTCCGTCTCATCGGAGATGAGTATGTTGAAATACCGGCACTCGCCAATGGCGGTCTTCGGTCCGAGACGCTTGGTTTAGAGTTCCATGTGCTCGAGGATAGTTTAGGAATTTACGATCCTGAGGCAGAAACTTGGCTAAAAACGTCTGCTGAACGTGCCGAGGACGCAGAAGAACGCGCCAATCAGGAAGCCGATGCTCGACACAAAGCAGAAGCCGAAGTCGCCCGGCTCCAAGCGGAATTAGAACGCTTGAAAACACGCCTGTAAGATGAAGCATCGGACATCAGAAACGGTATAAGGAGACACAGTATGCAATACAAAATAGACCGTCCCCCGAAACAGTTGAGCGCGATACTCATAACGCTGCTGCTCTTCACAATACACGCAACAACGTCTGGGCAGACAACGGAGCAACTTGCAGAGAAAGCACTCGCTGCAACTGTCTATTTAGAGATGATGGATAGCGCGGGTAAAACCATCAGTATCGGCAGCGGGTTCTTCGTCCGGCAGGACCTGATCGTGACAAACTACCACGTCATTGAGGGAGCGGCACGCGGCACCGCAAAATTAGTTGGCAAACATACAAAATATGCCATTGAAGGGATCACCGCCACAGAAAGGTCCAACGACCTTGCGATATTAAAAGTCTCGACTTCCGGTATCAAGCCCTTGCCCCTTGTTGAGAACAGCGATAGGGTAAAAATTGGGGCGCAGATCTATGTGGCAGGCAATCCAAAAGGGTTAGAAGGGACGTTCTCGGATGGTATTATTAGCAGCAAACGGGGTGGTTATGCGAATCAACGCCTGCAAATGACAGCACCGATTTCACCGGGAAGTAGCGGTGGTCCTGTGCTCAATACGCGTGGTGAAGTGGTTGGTGTCTCTTTCATGACAATTGAGGGTGGACAGAACCTCAACTTTGCAATCCCATCCAACTATATCAAGACCCTTGTGTCACTCTCAAATAGGGTGAGACCCTTATCGCGCGTCAGTTCCACCGTATCTGCGGAAACCTACTTTGTGCGGGGTTATATGAAAGGCGAGTCAGGAAACTATCAGGGGGCCATTGCAGCTTATAATAGTGCCATCCGACTCAAACCTGATTTAGCCGAAGCATA
>JAAXHI010000246.1:20143-23689 GCA_012270875.1 Candidatus Poribacteria bacterium
TAATGCCATCAGTCTCAAACCTGATTATGTAAATGCCTACGTCGGTCGGGGAGTTGCGAAAGCAGATTTAGGTCAACTCAACGTTGCCATTTCTGATTTTGATATTGCCATCCGACTCAAACCTGATGATGCTATAGCATACAACAATCGAGGAATGGCGAGGGCAAAACTGGGTGAACCCAATGCTGCCATTTCTGATTTTGATATTGCCATCCGACTTAAACCTGATTTAACCGATGGATACTACAATCGGGGAGTTGCAAAATACAGTCTGGGTCAGCTCAATGCTGCCATTTCTGATTTTGATATTGCCATCCGACTCAAACCTGATGATGCCTACGCATACTACTATAGAGGACTTGCAAAAGCAATGCTAAATCGAACATCGGAAGCTAAGCAGGATTTACGTACTGCCCTGAGACTGGTGGAAAAGGCAAGAGATATAAGGCTGAAAGCCTCAGTGGAGAAAGCACTTCGTCTATTGAATAGGAAACATTGAAACGTGAAAGAAATGGGAGAGGATTGCTCAAATTTTAGCAACTAAGCAGATACTCCCGACTCCGCAGCGCATCTTGCAAAGAATGCGCAGTCGGTGTGTTTTCAAGGAGCAGATCCCCCGTATAGTGCCGCGTTTTCAGGTGTTCCGCAATCGCACGGAAGTTGACGAAACCGTCCCCGACTTCTGACAACACGCCTCCCTCCGTTTTTTGTTTGAAATGTACCGACGTGAGATCCGCCATCTTGACAGCACTCCAGAATTCGTCTGGTGGGTTCACGGGTGTTCCGTCAGCGCGATACGTGTTCGTTTCGTCGTACGTGAGTTTTACGCTACCTGCGACTGCTAACTTCAAGGTTAATGTGGCGGTTTGACGAGCGTTCTCTACGGCAAAAATCATCGGATAGTCCGGTAGGAGTCCACTGTAACGTTTTAAGTTCCCGACAGCCACAGATGCGTCAATGTCGCCTTCGGTATCAAGATCAACGAGCCGAAGTCTCGCTCGCCTTGGACACAGCAGATATGCCAACTTTTTTGCTTGGATAATCTGTTGTGTATCCGCTTCACTGTCGGTGGGTGCTGAAAGCCACGGGTGGGACATGGCATAACTCAAGGTGAGTCCAGATGCTTTCTTGACGAAAGCAACAACCGCCTCAAAAAGCGTGGGGTGTTTTGACTTATAAGGCTGTTCTGTCCAGATAGCATCACAGATAGTTCTGAATCCGGTATCGGTGTATGCGGACATCGCGGCTTCGAGTTCTTGAATCAGTTCCCCGAATTCGGAGTTGCGAAGGTAATCGCCTTCCCGTACCTCCATATCCTTGAACCCGTTCGTACCGAATTCTACCATCAGTTCGTCAAAGCGTGCACCGTTTTCTATCTCTTCAGCCCAGATATTGGTTACAATTCCGAGTTGTTCAAACATTTTGACATCCTTGTTCTGTTGGGGTATGATATACAGCAAAACATTATAGCATATTTGGGGAGTTTGATAATACCTACTTAAGTTCGGTTCCCTGAAGCATTAGTAAATAGCGTCAAATCTACTCTTTCTCTCCGGTTACAAAGACGATTCTAAGTTCGACTTCATTGCCTTTGACATCAGCAACTTTACAGAAAATAACATAAGCGGTGTGGTTTCTGAGCTCTCTACCCTTGACGAGTTCGAGGATTCCTGTGCTACCTT
This sequence comes from Candidatus Poribacteria bacterium, assembly GCA_012270875.1. Classification (GTDB taxonomy): domain Bacteria; phylum Poribacteria; class WGA-4E; order WGA-4E; family WGA-3G; genus WGA-3G. The sequence goes on from JAAXHI010000246.1 coordinate 21,826, forward strand.
CAACTTTTCCAAGCCATCCGAAGTCTTCGCCAGATCCAGTTTGAAGGACAATGTATCCCGTTACATCTTCACTGAACTGAATCTCAATCTGCCCGGCACTGTTGATAACATCCGGATCAACATCCATCTCCTCGTCTCTGACCGATCCACCACTAACCCTGGGTGATTCGGGACAACAGGAAGAAACAAGGTAGGTAAGCGTTGTGCTACCACCCGTCCAATGCACCATAAGTGAGAGAGGACCTTGCTGGAAAGGTCCTGTGACGATTGCTGTTTCGCCAGAAGGGATGATTACAGCGTTCTTTATCCTAACATCAGTAGGCGGGTTGTCAAAGGCAAGGGTGATAATCGCATTAGGGGTAATCGTCGCACCAATCGGCGGATTGGCACCCAGAAACTCAACAACAGGCGCAACGTCATCGTCGCCACCGCAGCCAACGAGTATGAAAACAGCTATCATTAGCCAAAATCGCATGTCAAGACTCCCGAAGATAAATTTCTGAAAACGTTAGAAACTGACTTGATACACGTATTAGAGGATTTGACTTGATAATTCCTTCGGGATTTATGACAATTCTGTTGATTTCTTGAGTAGCAGTGGCAGTTTTTTGGATGCTCGCCAAACTGTCCACTATGGTGCGTCTTGTTCCGACTCGGCGGTCGTTGCTGACGTTGACTGCGCACAACGAAAGCCGTAATCGTAGATTGTGTTTGTGGGTGAAAGCAGTAAGCGATGGGTGACGCAGATATCTTTTTCGGTGGCACTCCAACCCCCACCGCGTAACGCCCTTATGGGGATCGTTTCAATGTCTGTGAAATTGGCTGTCAACCAACCAATCTCATTCGTTCCTGCGCGCGGATTCTTGCGAGGCGTGGCGAAGAAAAAATCATCGTCGTAAAGGTCAAGACACCATTCCCAAACGTTGCCAGTTATATCATACAAGCCGTAGCCGTTAGGTGAATACTTACCCACAGGGGTGGTATCTCCTACTTTTCTATCATAGTTTGCTTTGGTAGTATCGCTCGTATCACCCCACGGGTGGTTCTGATTCGCAAGTCCGCCGCGTGCAGCGTATTCCCATTCAGCTTCTGTAGGGAGCCGTTTCCCTGCCCACAAAGCGTAAGCCATCGCCGCAAACCAACTGACGTAGACAACAGGGTGATTCGCTTTTCCTTCGGGATAGGTATTGCCATCCCAATGCTTTAGGTAGTCACCGTCGTGAAACCTATCTTTAATATGCGATTTTTGCCATTGTGGGTTTTCAACAAGAAACTGCTGGTATTCGAGATTTCTCACGGGGTGTGTGTCAATATAAAAAGCGTTGACGCTTCCGATCTCAAGGTTGCCAGCGGGGATTAACACCATATTTTTCACCTAAAACAATCCTTATAACGGAATAGCAACGTGAAATACGCTACCTTCCCCCAAAGTGCTTTCCAACCAGACCCGTCCATTGTGGCGGAGCACGATATGTTTGGCGATCGCCAGTCCTAAGCCTGTGCCGCCCATCTCGCGGGCGCGCCCTTTGTCCACACGATAGAACCGCTCGAACACACGGGGTTGAGATTCCAGCGGGATGCCGATACCCGTATCTCGGACATGTACGATAAGCTCTTCCGAAGTTATAGGGGTACCTTCAAATGCTTCGCTTGTGCGAATCTCTGCCGAAACGGTAATTATGCCCCCATCCGGCGTATATTTAATAGCGTTATCAATCAGGTTCGCAAGCACCTGCATGAAAAGTTGTTGATCCACACTCACCGCTGGTAAATCTTCAGGCATTTCCCATTTTAAGACCAGTTCGGACTCCTCTAATATCGGTTCAAATATCTCTAAAATGGGTTCATGGAAGGTGTTAAGATG
>JAAXHI010000371.1:0-2258 GCA_012270875.1 Candidatus Poribacteria bacterium
GCTGACTACGATGCTGTTGAACAAATGGTTGCCGATGTGCTTGATAAATATGGACGGATTGATGTGTTGGTGAACAACGCTGGACACAGTTCACATAATCGGCGACTCCTCAATACAACCCCTGAAGAGGCACGCTCGGTGATTGATTCAAATCTGATCGGTACGTTTCATTGTACGCGGGCGGTTGTACCGGCGATGTTAAAAGCGAAATCGGGAACGATTATCAATATTTCGTCGCTCGCGGCGGTTACACCGGGTCCGTTTAGCGGCTACGCTTACGGCGCGGCGAAGGCGGGTGTTATCAATTTTACTGAATTTCTTAATTCGGATTTAAGGAACACAGGTATCCGGGCAAGCGTGGTCGTCCCTGGCGAGGTCGCAACACCGATTTTGGACAATCGCCCGATTCCACCGGATGCGGATGCCCGCGCGACGATGGTAGGTGTAGACGAAACCTCAGCAGCGATTCTGCTGATCGCAACGCTACCGCAGCGGAGCAACATCCCAGAGCTAGTCATCCGTCCGACAATGCATCGGAATATGACAGGCGAAGTCGTCGAATTGGATGATTAACAGGCTACTACACTATCCATTTTCAAATTAAAAATAAATCCGGTTCGTAGTAGGGAAATTCTGCGGCGTATTCGCCCAAATGCGATCTGCATTATTGCCCTCTGCTGACTTATGAACGTGCGATGAATCGCACTACTACGAACCGCCCCTAAAATTCAAACGGGACGAAGCACTACTGACGGTAGACTGTTGTTTGCGGGTAGTAGCGCGCCCACGCGAACCAGTAGATATTGATGGCGGGTAACCGTTCCAAACGCGTCCCTTTTTCTTTTCCAGATGCCGCTTCACCTGTGACCAGATTCCAGCGCGTGCCGGTGTTATCCGCTACAAAGTTACCCTCTTGCGGACTGAAAGTTCGCGCGTCCTCCGTTACGTCGCGCTTAAAGACCGCTGTTGCAAATGATGTTTTATCGTGGAAAATGAGGAGCGGCACGTCGCCAAGCATATCGTTGATTACAGCGGTTTCGGCGAAGTTAGTCAACGGATACGCGCGAAACTGCGTTGTTCCATTTTTCGCTGGCACTTGGACACCGATGACGAGAGATTTATTGGGTAACCTGCTATCGGTGTATTCCATCCCGCTGACACCGGTGTCTTGGCTGGTGTGATACCTTTCATACGAGTCGCGCCCTAAACTTTCGATCATTTGACCCCTAAACGAGATAGAAAGTACGCTTGTATTCGGGTAATTTGTTTTCCATGTTTTCCATGCGATCTGTGGCATAGAAACGAGCAGCTTCAATCGCTTACCTTTCAGCGGTCCCTGTATCGCTTCCCCGGTAATATGCGACCAGAGGGAACGGGTCTGATGGTCGTACATCAACAGCGCGTCCCGCCACAACTTACCACTGACACCGAAGGTATATGTTTTACCGTCAAGATCCCGGCTATACACGATAGCCGTTTTGCAGAGCGGTCACCACGTCGTAGCGATGTTCATTCCGCCGACAACATCGTTGACGATTTCGTGTCCGTTCAGCAGATAAAGTGAATAGGCGTGGCTTTCAGCGTTGAAGGTTACACCGATGACGGGGGCATCTGCGTCTAATTTCGCTGCATCTGCAGAAACGAATTGCGGTTCAGTAATCGCGGGAATCGCGTCAAAGGGCAATACCGTACGGATTTCGTCATTGCTATAATCTTCAGAATTTTCGGTATCTTCAGCACTTGCACAGGCAGTGGTGGCAAGTAGGAGTAGAAGTATGAGCATGTAGTTTTTCATGATCTTTTCCTGTTTTTTCAGCATAAAATGTGTGATAATATTATTGTCAAGTTGGATAGAATTATACCGTAATAAACGCCAAGAAGGCAACTCAAAATCGCAGGAATAGGAAAATAATGGAACCTCCTAAAGTATTCGCCTCGTATTCTCATGATTCTGACGACCACAAACAGTGGGTGCTAAAACTTTGCACTAAACTTGTTGAAAATGGTGTGGATGTGATGCTGGATCAGTGGGATATACGCTTGGGTACAGATCACTGGAACGCTTTGGGGTAATGCTTCTTGTAGCGGTTTCAAGGTCAGCGATTGCGTCAAATGTTGACAGACCTGCCAACCTCGGATCATGCGAGTAAAAACATCCATGAGGACACAAACATAGATGAATCGACTCTTGGGTTTCCGGACGTAGGTAATATCACCGACCCAGACCTGATCGCATCGGAAACCGATGTCAAGGTTCT
>JAAXHI010000371.1:2302-14861 GCA_012270875.1 Candidatus Poribacteria bacterium
GAAACCGAGAGGTTGGCTGCTTTCATCAACCGGGTGCCGCGTCTATGACTGACGGTGTATCCTTGACGCAGGAGGAGCTCTCTAATACGTCTATATCCATATTTTGGATACTCCAGACATAATGCCTCTATTTTCTCTCGCAGCTGCCCTTGAGAAGGGTCGCGTTTGGGCTGATAGTAGAGAAGGTTCCGATTGAATGGCTCTGGCGTTTTGGTCAGAACCATTCAATTGTCGTTGAGACTTCAGAGAGGTAAGGTAAATTCGCTCGCGTGAAAAGTCGTGTCATATCAGGTTCTCACAATTTTTCTGAAATTATGCACCCTTTTCATCTACATATTGTGTCTTTAAAAATGACTGGAATCTTCTTCGTTCGCAAAGGAAGTAGACGCTAAAAAAGTGCGTAGAATTTATCTCAAAAACAGGTTTAGTAACCGCTGCATAAACACCTCAGCAAACAACCTATATTTACGAGGTATTTTGTACTGCAATAAAGAGGAACAAACTGGAAGTTTATTCTACATAAAGAGGAACAAACTGGAAGTTTATTCTACATAAAGAGGGATTTATTAACAGAAATGGTATAATATACACGCATTCCAACCCTTTCACTTACATTTACAAAAGGAGACATTCACAATGAAACGTTCTTGTTTCACACTGATTTTAGTTGTTATTGGAAGCGTTGCGCTTTTAGTTTTGACCTCTCTGCCGAGCGAAGCAGCAAGTTTCTCAGGTAGGGTTGTTGATGAGGAAGGACAACCTGTTGAAGGTCTCATCATTGCTTTACCATCATTCCCAGGCGACTCACCACTACCGCCGGGTCAGCGGGTCCAGGTGAGGCTTCCTCGGGCACTTGAAAATATATTCCGGCCGCCGCAGCCCAGTGAGACAGATGCAACAGGTGCGTTTTCGATTCGCAACATCGCTTCACCTTCGGTGAGTGAATTAAAACTGTTCCCTGAACGCAATTCAGACTACGAAATCCTCTCCGTTGAGATTGAGGGAATCCCCGTTTATTTAGATCAACGCCAGCAACATTTTGGTGGCCTCAAGTTTTCGATTGAACCGGATACAGATATTACAGACGCAGAGATAACCGTCCGGCTTCGGATGCGTATTCGTGGTCGCGTTGTTTTCGAGGACGGCACTCCGCTTCGTAATGCGCGAGTTCAACTCGGTGTAAAGCGACGCCAGATAGATGGGAGAGGGAGAGGGAGCAGCAGCGGCTCAGCGACCCTTGATGCAGATGGATACTTTGTGGAATATGTGAACCAGGCCGCCTATTATACCGTCACTGTAACATACCAAGGACAGTCCGCGGAATCCAAGGAACTTTTGCTTGAAGACGGGCAGCGTCTTGATGGACTCGTCTTAACTATTGACGGTGAACCGCAAGCCCCTAAACCGCTGGAGAGAAGAATGGCACCACCGCCTCACGTCCACGACCCAGCACGTTTTGAAGCATTGCGAAAGCGAGAACGCGAAGGGATGTGGGCAATTAACCCCGACAACCGACACGCCTATAAAATGATCCGCTGTAACACCCGTGAGGCAGCACAAACACAAGCAACCGCTCAAGATGCCCATCTCGCCACTATCAACGACGCAGCAGAACAAGCGTGGCTCCTGGAAGTCTTTGGGAAACAAGAAAACTATTGGATTGGATTGATCAAGGGGTCAGAAGAAGGGAAGCAACAGTGGGACAACGGCGAACTGGTCACCTACACAAACTGGATCTCGCCCAAGGAGAGTGCGCAAGACAGCGATGCGAATCCCAATTATATTGTCCTTGTCGGAATGATAGGAAAGTGGCAGGTGGTACGCCCGGACAACCCGCTTGGACGTTTGACAAAGAGAGCGATTCTGGAAAAAGAGGACCTTATTATTGGCGCGCCCGAGTCGGAAGATGATGTCGAAAAACCTTGAATGTATCAACATATAAGGAGATATAGAAATGCGTTGTTCCTACATCCCACAAAAACTTTCAGTGTTAGGACTGACACTCTTGCTTGCCATAACAGGCGTTGTAGCAGCACAGGCACCTATAGAGCCACCGAGCGGAATATCGGGCAAAGTCGTTGATTCAGAAGGAAATCCTGTTGCCGAGTTCACGTTTGCGATTCAACCGATGCAGCTTCGCGATGGACATTTACAACCCGCTGAAGGTTTTCTAAACCCTTTCCAAAGACCGCCTGAGGGCATGGACGATGCAGGAATGCCTCGTCCCACTGTTAGAGTAAAAACCGATGCAGATGGCGTTTTCACTGCCGCCAATATCCGACCTGGACTCGTTCAAATAAACGTGATCCCGGGTGCTCTTCTGGATGCGTTCGAGAAGATTGATCCTGAGAAAATACGTCAAGGGGAGCAGCCCCCGCCGGAACTGAGGAGATTTGGAAGACTTGAACCGGATACGGAGATTCTTTCCATTCAGATGGGGAAAGTTACCTTTTTTTCTCCTAAAGGGATGCATGTTCCTGCTTTTTTTAATGGACTGACGTTTGCGCTCAAACCCGGCATAATCCATGAAAACGTCAAAATCACGGTCAAATCGCGATTACGGATCCACGCGCGAATCGTCTATGCCGACGGCACGCCGGTTGTCAACGCCAACGGACGGCTCAGCATGCGGTATGGGAAGGAATCGAATCCGAGCAGCGGTGGAACCATTGGCACAGACTTCTTTACCGATGCTAATGGTTACTTTACGCAATACCCTCGTGAACCGGGGTTTTACACGCTTTCCGTGCAATATAACAATCTCTCTGGAGTTGCGGGACCTCTCCTCTTCAAGGACGGCGTGGAACCGAAGGATCTGGTTATAACACTCGACGGCAACCCTCCTGATAGCGAGCGAACACCCAATCAGAAAACTGGGGTCGATGCTCCGATTGAACCCGCGAAAGTTCCTGCTGGTGCTGGCAACGTTGTTGTTGAACACATTGAGGTCCCGCCTAAAGTCGTCCGTGCGGTTGTGCCACCGCAACGACCAAAGCCAGCCAAAAGCGTGTGGGTGATTAACCCCGCGAACGGTCATGCTTACAAAAAGATTCAGTGCAATGGCTGGCACGATGCCCAACAGCAGGCTGTTGAGGAAGGCGCACATCTCGTCTCCATCAACAACGAAGACGAACAACACTGGCTTCAGGTAATCTTTCGGGGCCACGCCTCGTGGATCGGACTCACCGATGTGGAGAAGGAGGGGCAATGGCAGTGGGATAGCGGTGAACCGGTGACCTATACGAACTGGATAACCCAACCGATAGCTCCTGACCTGCTACCAGACACTGAAAAAGACTTTGTTGTAATGACATTTAGGAACGGTGAATGGCTGTCTGTCGGTCCCGGCAGTCATTTTTGGCGAACTACGCGACAGGCAATTATTGAAAAAGATGGATTGGTTTCCACTGCACCTACTGCGGAAACATCCGAAGATGAGTAGACGGTTTTAGGTGTCCGACACCGAATCGCAGCACTTTGAAGCACTTGAACCGATCCGATAAATACGAATTTGTTGAGTGAAACGGTTCCCGCGTCCAATCCCATAGACTTATAAACCAACCAGAGACACCAGAAAATGTTAGGTGTTTCAAAGCACAAGGAAAGAAACATGAATTTTCAAAGTTTCAGACGAAATCTTGGGTTCCTTATTGGGATTGTGGTACTCTCTGCTTTGGCATCATCACCTGCCATAGCACAGGAAGTCGCGTCGGTTTCCGGTCGTGTTGTTGACGAAAGTGGAGAACCCGTTAGCAATATCTCAATAGCGATCCAACTCTATAAAGTTATGGGTAACAGACGGGAAGAAGGGATCGTCCCGTTCTGGGAAAGACAGACCGATTCAGAAGGACGTTTTTCCATCTGGCACATTACGGCATCTGAATCCGTTAGATTTGTGGTAAAAGGTGACCAAGACCAAAAAGAAATAAATATCCTATCCATCAAACTCGGTGAACTTACGCTTTACCCGAATAATCATCCCCATTCGTCTTTCAACAGAATACGGTTTTCCTTAGAAGCAGGAACAGAAATCGAAAACGCCGTTATCACCGTAAAGATAGATGTCCAACCACAGGTCCGTGCCCGCGTTGTTTTTGCCGATGGAACACCGGTTACCAACGCTCAAATTCGGATCCGCACGCTACGCAGGAGTCTGGACAGCGGTGGATCCGGAAGTTCTGGCAGCACAAAACAGACCGATGCGGAAGGATATTTTGTAGCAGACCTCCGAGTGGATAACACCCCTCAATTCTATGTGATTGGTATTGAGCATCAGGGTTTTTTCGCCAAAACGCCTCCTTTCATTTTGCATGAAGGACAACTACAGGTTCATTTTCTTTTAACGCTCAACGACGATCCAATCCCGCTTGATAAACGAAAACCGGAACGTACATCCAGAGCATTGGCAGCGTTTCTTGACCCACCGAATGTGTGGGTCGTGAACCCTGTAAACGGACACGCTTACAAAAGGATTCAGTGCCACAGTATAACAGATGCAATGACACAAGCCGCCGCGGAAAATGCTTACCTCGTTTCGATTAACGATAATGGAGAAAATGAATGGCTACGGAGTGCCTTTGGAGAAGATCGTTTTTGGATAGGGCTGAACGATGTTGCTGAGGAGGGACAATGGCAATGGCACAGCGGCGAACCCGTTACATATACTAATTGGAAAGAACATGAACGAGACGGTGGTAATAACGCCATGAAAGATTACGTCATTGTTGGACATAGTAGTAGATGGGAAACGGTTGCCCTTGGGGAGGGACAGGCACATTTTGTGAAACAGGCAATTCTCGAAAGAGCAGATGTGCCTGTTGAGACAACAACTGAGGATAATTAGCAGCAAGGAGAACTTAGAATGAATCGTTTGAATTTCGTGCATATCGTGTGCCTCATTGGAATTGTAATATCATTCTCCGTCATCGCATCGCCCGCGTGTATCGCACAAGAAAAGACAGGAACGCTCTCTGGTGTCGTGCTTGATACGAAGGGAAAGCCGATTACTGGATTTAGCATTAACCTGTCGCCGATTTTTCAAATATCAAAAACTGATGAAAAAGGAGCCTTTACTTTCACCGATATCCCTGCCGGTCCAGTCCAAATTTTGATTCCAGCGCAGCCGTTCATAGAAAATGAAAAACCCGTATTTAACCCTGAACCGGACGATCAAATTGTTTCAATAAAAATCGGAGATATAACGATTTATCAGGACAGGCATCCACCCTTCGGAGGCATCACATTTAGTGTTAAACCGGGTAGTCATTTTAAAGATATAGAGGTTACCGTGCGTCCACGGATGCGGATTCGGGCAAAGGTTATATTCAAAGACGGGAAGCCGCTAACAAACACTTCTATTTCACTGGAAATCCAAAGTAACGGTAGCATGCGTAGCGGAGTTACTACGGATTTTGGGGGACATTTTGTGTATTATCTTGATGACGACGATATAGAAACACCCTACATTGTTTCAGTGAAATATAAAGGACTGTCGGCAAAGTCGGAACGGTTTCAACTTGAAGAAAATGGCCGTTATGAAGATTTGGTCTTGACGCTTGATGGCAATGCGCCTGCTACCGTAGCAACGCAATCGGCACGCCCCCGGGAATCCCTTCCCAACATTCTACGTAAGTTAACGGGTACCCCAAAGCCGTCTGATAAACCAGCACCCGTTCAGCCATCTGCTCAACCGGCGCGGGTCTCAACATCATCCAGTAAAACCACCACTGAGATCCGTCCTTCCGTACCTGCCGAGAAGATACAGCGTTCCGGTAAGAAAAATACATGGGCTGTGAATCCTGCCAATGGACATGCTTATAAAAAGATACGGTGTGGAAGTCTCAAGGATGCGAAAAACCGCGCTGCTGCTGAAGGTGCGTCCCTTGTCGCTATCAACGACGCAGCGGAACAAAAATGGCTTTTAGGACTCTTCGGCAACCATCTCTATTGGATCGGACTCAGCAATGCGGAAAAAGAGGGAGAATGGGTATGGCAGAACGGCGAACCGCTCACCTACACGAATTGGGGAGACAAGCACAGTTTCCCTCGTAGTACACTCTCATCGGAAGAGAAAGATAGTGCCGTCATGACGTTTGTAAATGGGCAATGGCACGCTGTCGGTCCCGGTGACTTGCTCTGGCGTACAACCCGATATGCGATCCTTGAAAAAGCAGACGTATCTGACAATTCTCCCACCGAAAAAGAATAACAACTCGCAAACCGGGGCTATTTTGGTCCCGGTTCCCTATCCTACCCACAATTTCCAATTAATGTTATCAATCATTACCACAAAATCTATGATGTGTTAATGTTAGATCCTCCACTTTTCTATTCAAAATATTAGTTTAGGATAGAATTCTCAACGTAACCTGCTTATAGGAAAGGAGAAAGGACTGTGAACTGGCGAAACCTTTTACGTAGAATTGTGGTGCTTTGCCTTGCGATTGCTATTTGTGCTTTGCTGGGTTGTGGTGAAACTGAGGATACGCCCTCCGCCATGTTGTCGGAGACCGGAATAAGCGGAGACACAGCGAGTTTTTCGGGGCGCGTTGTTGATGGAGAAGGGAATCCGGTTGCTGGGCTTGTCTTGGTCATTCAGTCTCGCGAAGTCGACGACAATACTGGAACGCGGACGTACGGTCCTGATTTAGAAGCGGAGACCGACGATGCAGGACATTTCTCTATCACAGATATCCACCCGGGAGAATTTCAATTCATGTTGGCTCCTGAGTATTGGAACGGTCTACCTTTTATGACAGAGTATCAACTTCTTTCCGTCAAAATCGGGGCTTTCACCTACCATCCGAGTGACAAGTTCCTTCCCGGTTTTGCTCGAAATACTCTTTCTATAACTCCGGGCGGACAAATCGAAAATGTAGAGGTCACAGTGCGGCACCGGACGCGGGTTCGCGCGAAAATTGTTTTTGCGGATGGCACCCCCTTAGCAAACAAGGAAGTTAGAATCAATATAAAAGCGCGAGATTTACAGGGAGATCGCACAGGGGAAATCGGAGCAACATGGCAGACCGATGCCCAAGGATACTTTATACAGTACATAAATACAAATAGGACGCGATCCTATATAGTATCAGTGAAATATAAAGGGCTTTCCGCAACATCGGAGAAGTTTGTACTCAAGGTCGGGGAACGTCGCGAGGATTTAATTTTGAAGTTGTCGGGAACACCCCAGTAAAGCGATGATAACCTCATTAAAGCGTATAATTAGGTGTCGTCGCTTTATGAAAGTAGGTTTCCGCAATACGCACAAGCGTCTAATGTGACATCACTCTTGAACCTTTCGCGCTCCATAGTCAAGTAGGTTTCATGGTTCGTAACGCAATTTGAGTTTTCGCACGTCTGTGTAACAGCAGCGATGTCTCGTTTCGGGGGTTGTGTTAAGATGAGTTGTTCCAACCCCATGAGGCTGGCAATGAGTGCCATCCGAACCGGTACCGCGTTTGCGGACTGTTCAAAATAGGCGGCACGCGGGTCTTCGTCTAACTCGTAGGCGAGTTCGTTGACGCGCGGGAGCGGGTGCATAATCATCGCATCGGGTTTGGCGTGCTTCATGACCGCCGCATTCAACAGATAACTTCCGCGTACTGCATCGGCATCCATATTCGGTGGGAGTCGCTCCTCCTGAAGCCGATTGACGTAGATAACATCTAACCTATCAATAACCTCCGTAACGCTTCCCACCTCAAGCGGTATCTGTCCGTAGCAGTGTTCGAGTTGTGAAAGCACCCAAGGCGGCATCTGGAGCGGTTTCGGTGCGATGTGAATTAGGTTCCCGCCGAATCGCGCGACAGCAAGCGCAAAAGAGTGTGCCGCTCTCCCAAACTGAAGGTCTCCGCAAATACCGACAGTTAACCCCTGTATCTGAGACTTCCGCCGCATAATCGTATAGAGATCCGCGAGTGCTTGCGTCGGATGTGTGTGGCTGCCGTCCCCGCCGTTAATGACTGGGATATGTGCGTGCTGTGCAATAACACGTGCTGAACCCGCCCAGTTGTGCCGTACGACAATGAGATCGGCGTAATTTGTCACCATCCGCGCAGTATCAGCGAGGGTCTCGCCTTTAGCGGTGGAGGTTGCACGCGGATCAGAGAAACCGAGGGTTCTTCCGTTGAGGCGTTCCATAGCACTCTCAAAAGAGAGCCGCGTGCGTGTGCTCGGTTCATAGAAGAGCGTTGCAAGCAATTTACCACGACAGATCCCTGCCCACGTCTCCTGCTGTGACTGCATGCCTGCTGCGAGCCGAAAAATCTGTTCAATTTCAAAATTCGACAGATCGTCGAGTGTTACCAGATGCCGCATTGTCCCCCCTTGCGCGCGTGCTGTGAACACGCCTTATATCCAAAAAAATACAACCTTTCCATAATGGTTATGAATCAATCTTCAGGCTTCCGATCAGTTCCTTAACTGACTTCATATTTGCTTGATTGAGATAGGCATGTATGCCTTTTATGATTTCTATTGATGCCTGTGGATTAACGAAGTTTGCTGTCCCGACGGCTACAGCAGATGCACCAGCAATGAAAAATTCTATAGCGTCCGTCGCAGTCATAATGCCACCCATCCCGACAATCGGAATAGAGACGCTTTTGTAGACCTCCCAAACCAATCGCAATGCCACCGGCTTTATCGCAGGACCGGAGAGACCGCCTGTGACGTTTGCGAGTTCCGGTTTCCGCGTTTCCGAATTAATCGCCATACCGAGGAGCGTATTGATAGCAGAGAGTGCATCTGTACCGGCATCCTCAACCGCACCTGCGATTTCAGTAATATCTGTGACGTTGGGGGATAGTTTTACCAACAGCGGTAGGTGTGTTATCGCTCTGACGGCTTTGACGAGTTCGTATGCCAATGTCGCATCAACACCGAAACTCATACCGCCGCAATCCAGATTCGGACAGGAGATATTGAGTTCTACACCTGTAACACCCTCTGCAGTGTTTAGTTTTTCAATGACTGTGAGATATTCTTCAACCGTTTTACCGCAGACGTTGACAATCACCGGCACATCAAAATCACGCAAATAAGGAAGTTTTTCCGAAATAAAACCGTCTACGCCGACGTTCTGTAGCCCAATCGCGTTGAGCATGCCGGAGGGGGTCTCCATGATCCGTTGCATCGGATTGCCGGGCCACGGCACACTCGTAACACCCTTGACGACTACCGCGCCGAGTCGGTTCAGATCCACGAAATCGGCGTATTCAGAGCCGTAGCCGAATGTGCCAGATGCCGTCATAACGGGGTTCCGCATCTCAATCCCGCCGATATTCATATTGAGTGACAAGTCTGTTGTGTCCATTTTATGTAAATGACGGTGGTTTTGACAGTCTAACGAAGATAATTAAGAAAAAGCCACGCAAGCAATGCAATGCAAACTAAAATAACGCGTACCCAAGATGGCAATATCGGTTGGGACCATCTCGGCGGTAATTTGTCCTTAAAAAAGGTTGCGATAGCTAAAACAGATAGCAAGATGAAGTTGATGAGTGCATCAATGATATACCCTGAAAGGGCACTGCGGACTGTTAAACCTATTCCACATATCCCGGCGATAATACCAACAATGTGGTGCCTTTTCATGAGAAGGTCTCCGTATGACGTGTTTTGAGATGTGTTAGAAAATTAAGCTTTCTGTTCTTCATGAAAAGTTTAGCACCGATATATCTCAGATGTCAAGCAATTTTCCGCATTCTTTTGGTAAGAGGTTTACCAACTCAAATAGACAACGCGAAAATCGAAAATCAACCCCAGAATGCTAATTATCGATGCGACGATCACATCACCGATAACCAACCCAATGAAAAACGGGATTGAACGGCGATATAAGCGAACACCGCCCGTTGAGAGCAGAATTCGTTTGACGATCCAACTGATTAAGAGCGGGAACCACAGTCCGGTAAAGGTCCACCAACTCGAAACGACATAGCCGACAGGATGTAGGGGCCACTGAATGAATCGCCATCGCAAGAGCAGCAAACCGACAGCAAAACCAAATCCACCCGCAGTGTAGAGCATACCACTGATGCTCGTTTCGCTCGGATTATAGAGCCATCCCGCCAGTCTATTGAACGCAGCACGGGCATACCACGAACGTGCCTGCTCTAAACCGACTTGGTAAGAGAGATGTAAGTGTCCCCACGCAGCAGAGAGCGCACCGACGAAAATAGCGATCGCTAATACCCAGAGCAGTTGGGACGGATTGAAACGGGTTTGATGCGCGAGTTTCAATCCTTCGAGTTGGTGTGGCATCGGATGTGCGCGGTAAGAAAGGTGGTTCAACCAGAAGAAAAGCGACATCACTGAGAGATTCCTATTACCGATGCGCCGCGTACCGAGTGCGTCCGTCAGGAGGAGATCCGGCCCCGCATTGTAGAGGTCGTGCGCGGGTGGACCGAGCTCGGCACGGATGCGGGTAATCGTTACCGACATGGCAAAATAGAGCGCGAAAAATAGGATTGCGAACCAGAGCGACATCCCCGCCTTGAGGCAGAACGCCATAATCAAGATGAATCCGACGAGCACGCCAATCGCTGCCGTCCTATAACGCAACGCTTCACCTNNAGCCCCACGCCAACCGAACATCTCACCAATAATCCGCTCAAAGTGCCAAAACAGATGAAAAAACCAGCAGGAGAACCCCAAATCGAGCGGTATCAGGAAACCGACACCGATCGCAAAGGGGAAAAAACTGATACGGAAGCCAGGGTTATTCATCGCGCTCCACGGCTTCTCAGGGAGCCGAAAGCTGCGATAGAGCGGAATTGTTGGGAAAGCGGGGTCAATCTGGTGTAAACTATAGAGCAGATTCAGGATAGCAGCAATGCTTAAACCGACAATCATCATTCTCCGATTAAAAAATAGATGGGGTGTTACACGCGGATTGCCAGCGTTTGATGCTGCACGTGTGATTTCGTATGGGAGTTGTGCAATGGGATAGGTAAGTCGTTCGTGCTCCTGCCACTGTTTGCGTAATAGTACATTGAGGCAGAGCATTGTTACACCGATAACGAGACAGAAACCGATCCAGATCAGCGTCGGCAGCAGCCACGCGTGTATGTGCGCCTGCAAATAGAACGTGCTTTCGCCTTCATAGAAACCGCGTAATACCTCTTGCTTTCCAACGACAAGCCATTCCGGGAGATGTTGATAGAAAAGTTGTGCCCATTCGTTTTCGGTTGTTGCGTACCAAAAACCGTTGCTCATCAATGGTACTAAGACTTGCAGCATATCGCGTCCAGCGAAAACAGAGGCTTGGCACAGCATCGCATAGATTGTTAACAACTCACTCTGTTTAAATGCGAGTGCCGGACGCAAACGTTTGAGTATCACGCTGAGACCAATAAGCACAAGCAACGTAAACAGGACATTGAACAGCAGTGCTAAACTCGTGGGGCGGTTAGAGTCCCAGATATAACTGAGATGTAGGATCCAGTAGCTATTAAATGGTATGAGAACGATGCCGATCAGCACGGCGCGTAGTGTAATAGGGCTTTTGGAAGGGTGTTTCATATTAGTGCGGGTTGCAAGTTACACGCTTGGAAGGAGATAACAAGAAATGCTGACAATGGCAGTATTTGGTCTCGTCGTTATCATCATGATATGTGGCGGTGTGTTGCTGGCGCGTCTGGCAACCGTTGCGAAATCCAAAGGTTCTTGGATGTGGGGATGCGTTATTCTCATCGTACTCATCTGTGTGCCACTTTTCCTGTTGGGTCTCTGCGTGTGGTTCCTCTATTTTAGTGGTATATCGTCGGGACAATTTAGCCCATTTGGTTAAAGAACAGAGACGTGGGTGCTATTATCGTATTTTATCAGATTAGAGATCTTCCTCAGTGGCAGTTGGTTGGGCATCCGCAGTGGGTTTACCTGCGAGATAGAGAAACCATAAGGTGAGTCCAATTGCGATGAGTATCCACAATCCTCCCCAAACTTCAGTCGGAATGCCTGTTACCTCTGAGAGCATCCGTGCATCCGAACGCAGATGAGACCTGTCCAAGACATCGCTCTTGATGTCAAGGATTGCGTAGAGGCAGCTTGTCACACCGATGACTCGCAGCACCCAATCGTTGACCGCCTCTGGTAGAAAGAAACCGACAGCCAGCAATACGATCCCGAAACCGATACCGAACAGGTAGGTGAACGTACTCTCCCCGAAGCCGATGGAAATAGCGACCATCCCTAAACCGATAAGAACACTGATCGCTTTATCGAAATGCGTCCTTGCTGCCAAAAGCAGTATAAGTCCGCCCCATAGCAGGCTACCGAGATAACCCGCAGTCAGCGTCCAAAACCGAGAACCACCTTGTGTGAGGGCATGTCCACCTTGCTGCGGGTTAATCTGAATTTCGACAATCCTGCCACCGGTCACGACTGCGGCAAGCCCGTGACTCACTTCATGCATGAAAACGACGAAGATTTTAAGCGGATACACAAACAGTGTATTCCACAGAAATACGATACCTATAAAAATCAGAAGCAAGGCAATATAACGTTTAAAAAGTGATAGCATAAGTCTTCTTCTTTTGAATAGCAAGTTTTCGGTTTG
>JAAXHI010000163.1:0-6895 GCA_012270875.1 Candidatus Poribacteria bacterium
GACACTACGCTGTAAGATTGTCGGATACTTACAAAACATTCTCAATAAACTTAAGACTTTTTAAGCTCCGTTCCGTATGATATTCGATGAAACTGCCGAGTACACGTTTAAGTTCTTGATGATTGCGGGTAGAGGCGCGGATTTGGTTGAACCGTTCCCACTCAGACTTCCGAAGCATCTTTAACAACTCGCAACTCCCCGGTGCGATTGTAAAGGCGGCACCATCCCGATTTTTGCAATCTACGCAAAGCACGCCGCCGTACCGGATACTGAACACAATGCCGAATCTATTTGCTGCTCCTTGGACATCCGAACCGCAATGTACACACCGTGAGAGTTCGGGGCCGTAGCCTGCACAATCGAGGAACTTAATTTCAAATCCCCTCGCGAGCAACGGAACATCATCGGCATGCGCTAAAAATTGATAAGTGGTTCGGAGTAAATCGAAAATTTCAGGGCTTGCCAACCCTTCTGATGCAATACTGTCTACGAGTTCGGCGAAATAGCACCCGTAGGTAATACGTGTGAAGTCGGAACGAATCGCATCAAACCCGTCAATCAAACTGAAGTCGGTGACGTTCTGCAGCTCTCGGTTTTCACGGTATTGAAAGATGAGCGTCCCGTGGTTAAGGAGTTCTAAACTCCCACCGAGTTTGCTTTTCGGACTTTTCACACCGTGAGCGACCGCTTTGACTTTTCCAAAATCGGGCGTGTAGAAGGTAATAATTTTGTGGAATTCTTTAAGGGGAAAGGTGCGGATGACAATTGCTTGCGTTTTTTCGGCTGCCATGGTTTTAGGTGTAAGAGGGAAAGGATCGGGGCGAGAGGATTTGAACCTCCGACCTCCTGCTCCCGAAGCAGGCGCGCTAGCCGGGCTGCGCTACGCCCCGTTCTTGTGTTTAATTATACCCTATTTTGATGGGCTTGTCAAATTAATGTCAACTTTTGGTATCTACGCAGTGCGATGCGTTGTTTAAAGCGAATCCTCATTGACATCAATCTCTGGCATCTCAATATGAATCCTCTGGATACGCCGCTCATCCGCCTCAAATATGGTGAATCGGATACCGCGGTAGGTAAATTTGGCACCTTGTTCAGGTACGCGACCGAGGTGGTCTACAACGAACCCGCCGATTGTATCAATATTTTCTGCTTCAAACTCCGTACCGAGCTTTTCGTTCAACTCAATAAGATTCAGTCTCGCATCAACGGAATAGGTGTTGGGCGCGATCTCAATGTAGTCATCTTGTTCGTCTATTTCGTCTTCATCTTGAATTTCACCAACGATTTCTTCGATGATGTTTTCGAGTGTTATGATACCAGCGGTACCGCCGTATTCGTCCACAACAATCGCGATGTGCTGGTTATGCTCGCGAAGTTCTCGGAAGAGTTCTGAGATATTCTTACTCTCCGGTGTGAAAAAAGGACTTCGCTCAACGATAAGCTCCCTTAGATTGACCGGCTTGCCTTTTGCCCAATAATCTAACATATCCTTAACGTGCAGAATCCCAACAATTTGATCAATTGTTTCTTCATATATCGGAATACGCGTATGCCGAGACGTGATGGCTGTCTGTAAAACTTCGGTTTCAGGAGTTGCGACTTCAAGGCATATCATATCGGTTCGGGCAACCATGATTTCTCGGACGACCTTATCTGGCAGATCTAAAATTCGGGAGATCATTTCTCGATCATCTGGTTCTAATATTTCTTGACTATCTGCAACGTTATCGAGTGTCTCTAATACCTCTGGAGAGACGAGGGGATCTTGTGCGGATGCGGCTTTGCCACCGAAGATACGGACGATGAGATTGGCGAGGAAATTCAAAGGGATTAAAACAATGAACCCGCACCAATAGATAGCGCGGAGCGCACTGAGTGCTCGGATGGTTGCCTCTCCGGTACTGCCGCGTACGTAATTTTTCGGAAACAGTTCGGTAAAGACAACAAAACAGGCAACTGCAAGGGCTGCGTTTGCGAGCGGATATTTATTGCCCCAAAACGTCATAAACACCGTGACACCTGCCACGATCAGAATAGTTTTTGCCGTGATGATGGTTAGCGAGTAACGGCGCGGGTGGCGCAGCAGCGATGTTAAGACCTCGTAACGTTTACCACCTTCTTCAGCAAACTTGAGAATATCGTCCCGTGTTAATCGGGCAAGCAACGCTTCAGCCGTTGAAAACAGCGCGCTGAGAATTAAGAGTATACCTAAGCTAACGAGTTTGACTAAGTCTAGGTCGTCCAAACGTAAAATCACACCTCCTATAAACTGGTGCTCTAAAGTTAGCGAACAATCGTGCTACGGTTTCTGCAACAAACCGAAAATGGTTTTTTGCTTTTTAAACATAACTGTGGCTTCTTCTTGCGTTTGATGATCGTATCCAAGCAGATGTAGGACACCGTGGACGACGAGTAACGCGACTTCGGTTTCAAGGCTATCGCGAGTTATCTCTTGTTTTTCGGTTTCAAGGCTGCTGTGCGTTGCGCTAAATTGATCGCCTGTCGCCACTTGTCGAGATGCGGTTTCGAGGGATATAACGAGATCACCGAGTAGATTCGGATTTACATTACTGTCCTCACCATCACGCATCGCAAACGCCAGCACATCCGTCGGCGCATCAATCCCTCGATAGTCGCGGTTAAGATGCTCAATGTCAGCATCATCTGTTAAGAGAACGCTGACTTCACACGCTTCTGCGTCATGCGCTTTTAAAGTTGCGAGCACCGCGTTGTGAACCACTTCTACGTCAAAGGTTGTATTGCTACTCGTATTTGTAACGCGAATCAAAACGGTTATTCTTCTGTATCAGACGGACCTGGTGGGTTTACCCCGTTCCGTCTGTTAGTGTGTGGTGATGCCTGTTCGTAAGCCTCAACGATACGTTGCACCAACTCATGCCGCACGACATCAACCCTTGAAAAATAGATGAACTCGATTCCCTTGATGTCTGAAAGTACCTCTTGTGCGTCGGCAAGTCCTGAGACTTTGTGTGTCGGCAGATCTGTCTGCGTAATGTCCCCTGTGACGACGGCTTTTGAGTCAAAACCGAGGCGGGTTAAGAACATCTTCATCTGCTCAATAGTGGCGTTTTGTGCTTCATCAAGGACAACGAACGAATTGTTGAGTGTCCTACCTCGCATAAAAGCGATTGGCGCCACCTCAATCACATTACGCTCAATGTAGTTGTCAAGCGTCTCCGGTGGCATCATATCGTAGAGAGCATCGTATAAGGGACGTAGATATGGATGCACCTTGTCTGCGATGTCACCGGGTAAAAAGCCGAGTTTCTCACCGGCTTCAACAGCGGGCCGCGTCAAGATGATACGGCTCACCTGTCCAGTTTTGAGTGCGGAGACAGCCATTGCCATGGCAAGATAAGTCTTCCCTGTGCCTGCTGGTCCGATACCGAAAACGAGGTCGTTGTGTTTGATTGCTTCAACGTACCTTCTCTGACCGGCAGTTTTGGGACGAATGACCCCGCGTTTTGAGAATACTGGAATAGATTCGGCTCCGGTTTCACCGAAGGTATCTTGTTCACCGACCGCCGATGCGCGAATCGCGTAGTTGACATCGGTTACCTGAATCCGCTCGCCTTTCCGAATACGGTGAAGCAGTGATTCAATAACCGTTGTCACCTGGTTAACCTCTGTGACATCTTCGCCAATG
This sequence comes from Candidatus Poribacteria bacterium, assembly GCA_012270875.1. Taxonomy (GTDB): domain Bacteria; phylum Poribacteria; class WGA-4E; order WGA-4E; family WGA-3G; genus WGA-3G. The sequence goes on from JAAXHI010000163.1 coordinate 3,671, forward strand.
ACAGCAATCCTGTCACTTTTCAAAACAACGCGCACATCGAAATCGTCTTCAATGATCCTCAAGAAGGCATCGCTTTGTCCGAAGAGGGCTTGCACTTCAGCGTTGCTCTGTATGGGAACACCCTTTGATTCTTGTTTTTGCAATAGAATTCTAATCCTCCAGTTTTTTATCCGAGAAACTCGAAAGTTTCCTGTGTATACGCTGTTTAACCTAACAAAATTGGTAAAAAAAGTCAAATTTTAGGGGTTACGCAAGTTTCGGATCCATCGCGCGTAAGTCTTGTGAACTTATTCTTATTGTATAATGTCAGCAAACAAAAGTCAAGCGGTTTTTTACTCTCGTCCATAGAATTTAACTTCTCGGATCGAAGCACCTTTGAGTGGAATCCACATCTTTTGCTCTTCATCGTTGTGCCGAACGTTTTCTGGGTCTTCCAGTGCATTCGCTGTCAATCGCAAATGGTGAATTTCTCGCTTAATCTTGAATCTCACTGGCAGTGTGCCTTCCACTTTTATGCCGCGTTTATCCTCCACAGTCTCAAACGAAAGCTTCCCATTCGGCGATTTTACTGCAGCATCTAAAATAAGGTTACGGATGGTTGAAGCGGGATAGATTTCAACATAGGCGATATATGTTGGAACGTCCAGTTTAATCAGCGTTTCGGTTTTGAGGGTGCCTTCCACGCGACGCTGATACTGCTGAGGCGCGTATGAGACTCTTTTCACAAATTCCTTTTTGATAGAACCTTGTGCTGTAAAGGTGCCAACTGTTTTCAAATCATCATCCACCATCTCAGGGTTTTGATCACAAGTGAGACGCGAAGCCGGAATTTCGACGAGCGGTGCTTCTTGCAAGACAGCGCACCCTGCAATGCTGAAACTCAATATCGCTCCTGCTACGTAAACGGACATCTTCAATCGATGTCCAAAGTTATAGAACGTCTGTCTCTTTTTCACGCTGCTCCTCCTTACTTAGAAAGGGACTTTCAAGACACACCAACAAGTTCGCAGCGACTGTTCTTAAGGCGCGCCTGCAGTTTATTTAAAGGGGTTGCCTACCGAAAAATTTAACCTCGCGAATCGCAGCCCCTTTTAGCGGGATCTCAACGACTGAGTTTTCACCTCGGACAGAATTCTGTCTATCCTCAATCCCGTCCGCACTCATCCGCAAATAAAGTACTTCCCGTTGGATACGAAAGCGAACCGGGCTCACTCCCTCTATATCCCGATGCTGCTTGTCGGATACACGCTCAAAGGCGACATCAAAACGGGGTGGATCATCAGTCGTTGTCATCATTGAAAAATTCGGAATGCGCGACGATGCGGGATAGACTTCCACGTAAGAGACATAAGTCGGCACATCGAGTTTGATGATCGCTTCTGTTCGGCGATTGCCTTCAAGTTGAGACATATAACGCCTATTCGCACTGGAACGCCTTGGGGTTTCCTGTACAAAGATGTGATACGCTTTACGGACGAAGCCATTCACTGCGAATTCGCTCTGCGTCTCCAGATTCCCGTCCACGAATTCTGGGTTTGAGGCACAGGTGAGGCGTGACGGAGCGACCTCTTCAACAGACTGGTTCAGTTGGTTTAGCACCGCACATCCTGTAACGCCGATGAGCAGGATGACCAAACTGCTTAGAATTCTCATTGCTTTCTCCTTTTGATTGTAGCACAGAGTATGTGCCTATTCCGTACACACTATATCCATTGGGAACCAAACACGAAAATATTGCTAATCTGATAACGCGCCTATAATCGCTAACTTGGTGGACAGAAAACCCACGGCGTATGTTTATGGGTATTATATAGGTATCTCAACATCGAAACGTTCCGCGGCTTCGACGAGGCGGTTCCAAGTCGGTTCCTCAATCGGTATACCTTCTCGCAGGCGTTTCTCGCGGCTCCGTTCCTCAAATTCTCCGGGAACATAGACTTCGTCAACACCCGGTAACCGAGCAGACGATTTCACCCACTCAACGAGATACGCGATCTCTTGTTCATAATCCGCTAAGTCGATAAAATCCTCTATTTTGATCGCGAACATCACGATGCCGCTTGCACCTCGCGTCGGTTGTTCACGGCTACATCCTGCCCAGGAAAGTCCACCCGCGATGGCATCTATCATCACGCCAAGCCCGAACCCTTTGTGTCCGAACTGAGAACCGCCAAGCGGCATCACGGCTGTGTCCTGCGGACGTTCACGAAACGTGTTCGGATCCGTGATTGGATTACCTTCAGCATCTATCATCCACCCCTCTGGTATAGATTCACCGCGTGCCATCTGGACAAGCAATTTCCCGCCTGCGACGACACTGAGCGTCATATCGAGAAGGAGCGGTTCGCCACCTTGACGTGGCACCGAAATAGCGATCGGGTTCGGTGGCAGTCTACGAGAAGTACCGCCATGCGGATGCATGAATCGTCCGCCACCATTGAGCAACACTATTCCAATCATACCCGCACGTGCTGCAATCGGTGGATACTCACCCATTCTGCCTGCGTGTCCACATCGGTGTAAGCCGACTGCACCAATCGTACAACTTTGTGCTTTTTCGACAGCCATCTCCATCGCTTTCCGGGCAGCAACCATACCGAGTGCACCGTTAGCGTTGATAACGGTAGCGGCACCACTCTCTCTGACAACTTCCATCTTATCTACGGCGGGACCGCCTGCCATACCACCGACATAGTTGGGTGCGTTGATGACACCGTGTGAATCGTGGCCTGCGAGGTTAGAATCGACGACGTGGTCGCTGACGATGCGAGCGTCTTCTTCTGTACCGCCAGCACCGCGATATATGTTATAGACAAACTCTCTCAAAACATCATGAGATATTGTTGGCATAAATGTCCTCCAAAGGGTGAAAGGATGGAAGGGAAGGAAGAATAGTGGGACTTCACCACGTTTCCAATCTTCCTGTCTTCCAATTCTTCAAGGAAACGAACCAATCTTGCGTAAGTTCTGATTTGGAATTATAAGTTGTTACGCCTGACGAAATCCGCTGTTCGTGCGATGAAAATTCTGCCCGTGATCTGGATCACGGAACTGAATATTCCTACCCAGCAGCTGCTTGAGCACATCGCTTTCGCCTGCTAATTCCTCGTCGCTCAGCTGCCGCGGCATATCCTCTTGCGGGTAGATAACCGATCGATTATACATGCCGAGCAATCCGACGCGCGGTTTATCCGTTCGGTTCGCACGCGACTGATGCCAGATTGC